>JAGXHS010000117.1 GCA_024636075.1 Propionibacteriaceae bacterium | reverse complement strand
AGATGTGTATAAGAGACATCCGCTCAGCCGATCCACCACCATCTTGCGAATGTTGTCGGCGTTCTCTCCGACACCAGCGGTGAAGGTGAGCACGTCAAGACCCCCCAGCAACGCAATGTAGCTACCGATGTAGCCGACCAGGCGGTGCACGTACACGTCCACAGCCAGCTTCGCTTCCTGGTCGCCAGCTTCGATCTGCGCAGTGATGTCGCGCATGTCGGTCTTGCCGGTCAATCCGAGCATTCCGGATTTCTTGTTGAGCAGCGTGTCAATCTGGTCGATGTCCACGCCCCGTTCACGGTGCAGGAAGGAATGCAGGCCCGGATCGACGTCACCGGAACGGGTTCCCATCACCAGCCCTTGCAGCGGAGTCAGCCCCATCGAGGTCTCGACCGGTCGGCCGCCATCGATGGCCGAGATGGAGGCACCGTTGCCGAGGTGGCAGACGATCTGCTTCAGATCCTTGATGTCCTTGCCCAGGAACTCGGCGGCCCTCCCCGACACGTACTGGTGCGAGGTTCCATGCATTCCGTACTTGCGGATGTGGTGCTCGTGGGCCAGTTTCCTGTCGATGGCGTAGGTGTATGCCTCTGCTGGCAGTTCGGAGAAGAACGCGGTGTCAAAGATGGCGACGTGCGGCACCCCGGGCAGCACCTTGCGGGCAGCCGCGATGCCGGCAATCGCGGGCGGGTTGTGCAGCGGGGCCAACCCGGACACGTGCCCCAGCCGGGCGATCACCGCATCGTCGATCACGGTTGTGGAACGGAAGTCCTCACCGCCATGCACGATGCGATGTCCCACCGCAATGGCTGTGCTCAGATCCGGACCGTGGGCCTCGAACATCTGCACGACGATCTGGATCGCCTCGGTGTGATCGGCGAAGTGCCGTTGGATGGTGAACTCCTGGCCGCCGACTTCGTGTTCCAGCGAGCCGCCACCGACGTCGCCCACCTTCTGCACCAAGCCAACCGCTTGCACCTCCTCGGTGTCAGCGTCGATCATCTGGTACTTGATGGAAGAAGAGCCGCAATTCAGCAGCAGAATCGGCTTGTGCATGAACGATCCTCCGTGAGCTGTAGGTGTCGCTCACAGATTAGTGCTGATCACCCCGTCGTGGGGCGGAGACGAAGGGACGGTGCTGGCGATCACGACACGGACGGATCAGCGCAGCGACTTCAAGAGCTGCACCGCGAAGGCGCCGGCATCCTTGACGCTTCCCGAGCCGGTCACCAGTAGCAGACCCTGCTCCATCGACGTGACACACGCCGCTCCGCTGCCGCTGGCGGAGCTGGCCGTGCTCGGCGTCGCGGACTCCCCCGACGACAACGTGCCACAGGAGGCGTCGCCGAACTTCTCCACGTCGACCATCTGGAGGATCATCCGGTCCGCGTCCTTGCTCTGGGGATCCAGCACTGCGATGTAGCCACTGGCAGATGTGCCCTTGGTCTTGCTGTAGAAGACCGTGGTGCCCCCCTCTTCAGGGACGGAGCCGGTGTATTCACCCACCGTTCTGGGCAACGTGAGCGGCTTCGCCGATGCGGAACGCGAGGGTGTCGCCGTCGGTGGGCTGCTGACGGCGGGCGTCGCCGGTGCGCTGGAGTAGGTCGTCGATGGGGTGGGTGCGCTGGTCCCTGTCGCCGCATTGGTGACCTCGCTGGATGCGCACCCGGTGAGTACTGCGATCAGCGCCGCACCCACGCCAGCGACGAACGCTGTTCTTCTCCGCATCGAATTCCTCCTCCGTCACCTCGAGTGACTGCCCGGTCAGGTCTTCATGGTGCCACCCAGTCCGTCCAGCGGCCATCTGCACCGCCGCCGACGGGCTGCACCGGTGCTCGTCGTGCCGTAGGTTTGACCCATGGCAACGGCACTGGTGACTGGAGGGACGTCCGGTATCGGCAAAGGCTTCGCCACCACGCTGGCGCAGCGCGGATATGACCTGGTGCTGGTCGCCCGCGATGCCGATCGGATGACACAACTGGCCGACGACCTGGTCGGGCGTCACGGAGTCACTGTTGAGTGCCTGTCAGCCGACCTGTCTGACCGTGCTGATGTTCAACGGGTGTGTGATCGCATCGAGGATGCCGCCCGCCCGATCGACATGGTGATCAACAACGCCGGTTTCGGGCTGCACGCCAAGCTGCTCGACCCCGACGCCTTGGATCTTCAGCACCGCGCCATGAACGTGATGTGCTTCGCCGTGCTGATGTTGTCGGGGGCCGCCGGCCGAGCGATGAAGAACCGCGGCGAAGGCACCATCATCAACGTGTCCTCCACATCCGCCTGGATCATGAGTGGCAACTACTCCGCGATCAAGGCGTGGGTGCTGACCTACACCGAGGCGCTGGCACTGGAGCTCCGCGACACGGGCGTCAGCGCGACAGCGCTGTGCCCCGGCTGGGTGCGCACGGAGTTCCACCAGCGGGCGGGCATCTCGTCGGACAATCTTCCCGCCGTCGTCTGGGTCGATATGGATACGCTGATCAGTGAAGGACTTCAGGACGCCGCAGACGGCAAAGTGGTCAGCATTCCCAGCTTGAAGTGGAAGGCTGCCATCTTGGTGGCCCGCCACGGCCCTCGGGGGTTCATCCGCTGGTTCAGCAAGAAGCTGAGCACAAGCAGGCACAAGTGATGACGGTGCATCTGGGGGGCCATCGGTGAGCGGCGGGGATCAGGGGCGCTACACGTCCAGACTGCAGTCTGTGGCGCGCACAGCCGGCCAGCTGCTGCTGCTCAAGCCACTGGTTTGGCGGCTCCTCACCGTCCATGTGCACGGTGAGGAAAAACTGGCCAGCCTCGAAGGGGCGTACGTGGTGGTCGGCAATCACTCCAGCCACTTCGACGCACCACTGATCATCGGTTCTCTGCCACGCCGTCTCAGCCAGTACCTGGCGACGGGTGCGGCCGGTGACTACTTCTTCGACAAGTGGTGGAAAGCCGCACCGACCTCCTTCTTCTTCAACGCATTCCCGATCGACCGCGGTTCCAAGGCGCGCAAGGGCATGGAGGTGGAACAGAGCGGTCGCGGACGCCGCGGCATGGCCCGGAGCCTGCTCGCGGACGGCATTCCCCTGCTGCTCTTCCCCGAGGGCACTCGCTCGAGGACCGGCGCGATGGGAAAGTTCAACCCGGGTACCGCATCGCTGTGCATCTCGCGGAACGTCCCGTGCGTTCCGGTCGCGCTGGTCGGCGCCCACGCCGCCTGGCCGCACGCCCAGAGCTCGCCCCCGCGGAACCGCCCCCCGGTCCACGTGGTGTTCGGCAATCCGATGGTGCCCGCCTCGGGCGAGATCGCCCACCACTTCAACGAGCGGATCCGGCGGCAGGTGATTGAGCTGCATGACACCACCGCCACGGCGTATGGCATGAAGACCTTGGCCGAGTACGCCCGCACGGTAGCCATCGAGAAGGCCCGGTCCGACGACAGCTCGAAACCCCCAGACACGCGCGACCCCAAGGAGACAGCATGACAGCGGTGAAGCATCAGAAGTGGTGGGGCTGGGGCCAGGAAGGCGTCAGCTTCAACTACCAGGGGAAACCCAAGTTCCCCGGCTTCGTGCTGGACAAACTGGGGGTCGACATCACACAGGGGGCCGTGAACGTCGCCGCCTTCAGCTCGCTCGATGTGCCGGGAAGCCAACTCAATGATGCGTTGCGCGCTGCGCTGGTAGCTGCCGTGGGCGAGGAGAACGTCATCCTCGATGACGAGATGCGGGTGGTCCACGCATACGGCAAGGGGGTCCGGGATCTGGTCAGGGTCCGCCGAGGCGACCTGGGTCGGGTGCCGGACGTCGTGGTCTATCCGCGCAGTGAAGATGACGTGGTTGCCGTCATGGCAGCCGTGGTCGAAGCCGACGGTGTGCTGATTCCCTTCGGTGGGGGCTCGAACATCGTGGCTGCGCTCGAAGCTGTGCCCGGCGAACCCCGCCAGGTGGTGAGCGTCGACATGGGCCAAATGAACAAGGTGCTGCAGATCGACGAGGAGGCCGGTCTGGCACGCATCCAGGCCGGAGTTCTCGGACCCGACATGGAAGAGCAGCTCAATGCGCGCGGCTGGACGATGGGGCACTTCCCCGATTCGTTCGTGTGGTCCACTCTCGGCGGCTGGATTGCCACCCGCTCCACCGGAATGCAGTCCGACAAGTACGGCGACATCGCCGACATCACCCGAGGACTACGGATGGTGATGCCTGACCAGGTACTCAACCTGCGTCCGTTGCCCAGCTACTCGTCAGGGCCTTCGGTGCGCGAGATGGTGCTCGGTTCGGAGGGACGTCTGGGCATCATCACCGAAGCCACCGTGAACGTGCACCGGATGCCCGAGGTACGCGAGATCCAGGCCTATTTCTTTCCCGATTACCACGCCGGGCTGGACGCCGCGGCAGAGGTGTCCGAATCCGATGCAGCTGTGATGATGATGCGGGTTTCCGATGCCGCCGAGACGGAGTTCTCGATGGCCAACGGCAAGAAATCCTCCGCGGTCGGCAAACTGATGAGCAAGGCCATCCAGCAGGTGATGCTGCGCAAGGGCTGGGATCTCTCAGAGATCTGTCTGTCCTTCGTCGGATACGAGGGCACCGCCACCCACGTGCGCTACGAGAAGAGCCTGGTCAACAAGATCATCAAGCAGCATGGTGGACTCGCCGTGGGCAAGGGACCGGGCACGCTCTACGACCAGAAGAAGTTCGACATCCCCTACATTCGCGACTTCCTGCTCGATCGGGGGATACCCGCCGACGTGTCGGAGACGGCGACACCGTGGTCGATGACCAAGCAGATCCACGACGAGACCGTCAAGCGCGCCTACCAGGCGATGGAGGAAACCGGGCAGCAGGGGTTCATCATGTGCCACCTTTCACACAGCTACCATTCGGGCGCCTGCCAATACTTCACCTTCGCGATCGCGGATTCCACTGCAACCAGTCTGGAATCCTATGACCACGTCAAGAGAGCCGTGCAGCAGTCGTTCATGGACCACGCCGGCACGGTGTCGCACCACCATGGCGTCGGCGAGGAGCACTCACCCTGGCTGGAGCAGGACATCTCGCCAGCCGGGGTGCACATCCAGCGAAAGCTGTTCGAGGGTATCGATCCCCACAGCAACTTGAATCCGGGCAAAATCATCCACGAGGGCAAGCCAGGCATCTCCACCAACTCCGTGGACGGCTGAGCGCTGCCCGGATCGGGTTTGCACACCCGAACCAGATCGACCGGTAGATTGCGGAGAGTGACCTCACAACTGCGGGCGATCTCCGCCGAACAGCATCGCCAGTTCATCGAAGACCGAGCAGCGGATGCCGGACCTCCGGTGAGTTTCCTGCAAACACCAGCGTGGGCGGCGGTGAAACCGGAGTGGGAATCCGAGATCATCGGTTGGTTCGAGGATCGCGAACTGATCGGTGCCGGATTGGTGCTGTATCGCAAACTGCCGCGGATCAACCGCTACCTGGCCTATCTCCCCGAAGGTCCAGTGCTGGACTGGAGCCGGGAGGACCTTCCGGCACTGCTCGAGTTGCTGGTGCAGCATGTCAAGAAGCGTGGCAGTTTCGGGCTGCGCATCGGGCCGACCGTCGTGCATCGGCGCTGGCACAACGACACCATCAAGGGTGCGATCGCCGACGACGCCGTGACCAGCCTGAGCCAGGTGACCGCCGACGAGACCGATCTGGTGGCAGTACGGGTTGCGAACACCCTGCACCATCTGGGATGGCGTCCTCCGGCAGACGAGGAAGGCTTCGCCGCAGGGCAGCCGCAGTTCAACTTCCAGCTCTCCCTGGCGCACCCGGACGGCACCGCGATGACACCCGATGAGGTGTTGAAGGGGATGAACCAGCAGTGGCGCCGCAACATCAAGAAAGCCGACAAGGCAGGTGTCGTGGTGCGCCGAGGTGCTCGCGACGATCTGCGGGAGTTCCACCGGCTGTACCTGATCACCGCTGCGCGGGACGGCTTCACACCACGTCCACTCGGTTACTTCGAGACCATGTGGGATGCATTGAACGCCGAGAACCCGGAACGGATGAGGGTGTACCTGGCCAGCCACGAGGGGGAGACGGTGGCAGCGACCACCTGGATCGGCTTGGGACGGCACTGTTGGTATTCCTACGGTGCGAGCAGCAACGAAAAGCGTGAGGTTCGCGGCTCGAATGCCGTGCAATGGCAGATGATGCAGGACTCGCTCAACGGCGGTGCGAAGGTGTACGACCTGCGCGGCATCACCCCCGGAGTCGGGTCTGACGACCCCGAGATCGGGCTGATCCAGTTCAAGGTGGGCACAGGTGGTGAGGCGGTCGCCTACCTCGGCGAATGGGACCTGCCATTGAACCCGGTGCTGTACAAGGCCTTCGACGTTTACATGGCGAGGCGGGGCTGATGTCGCTGACACTTCAACTGAAGAGCTCCGAATGGCGGGAGCACCTGGCCCGAACTGCTGCCGACGTGCCCGGTTTGGTGCCAGTGGTCAAGGGGAACGGCTACGGCTTCGGGTTGGAGCGATTGGCCCGCGAGGCGGTTGACCTCCCGGTCGACTGCATGGCGGTCGGGACATTGCCCGAGGTGGCACGTGTACGCGACGGCGGCTGGGGTGGTGATGTCGTGGTGCTGACACCGTGGTGTGCTGCAGACGGCGTCGCCGGCTTGGACGATCCTGGGCTGATCCTGACCGTCGCCCGGGGCGAAGACCTGACAGCGCTGAGGGCCGCCCGGCCGAAGGCGCGGGTGATCCTCGAACTGCTCACCTCGATGCGCCGTCACGGCCTCGGTCTGGCGGAGTTGAACGCCGCCTTTGCTGACCTGGGTGAGCTGCGACATGAAGGGTGGACGATCCATCTCCCGATCGCCGGCCAGAATGCCTTCGAAGAGGCTCGCATCCTGGCCGCGGCCGCGCAGGAGGTCGCGCCATCCGTGCTCTGGTTGTCCCATTTGCCGATGGCCGACCTGAAGGTGTTGGACGCCCTGCACAACGGGCAGACCCGGTACCGCATGGGCACCGGACTGTGGCTGGGCGCACCGTCAACCCGCCGCACGATGGCCCGGGTTCTGGACGTGCATCACGTGCGACGCGGCGACCGGATCGGCTACTGGCAGCACTTGATGCCGACCGCCGGCTCCGTGGCGGTGATCTCTGGCGGAACCGCCCACGGTGTGGCGTTGTCGGCACCGACAGCCGGCTCGTCGGTGAAGCAGCGTCTGACGTCGCTGGTGACCGGTTCGATGGAAGCCATGGGGTTTGCCTTGAGTCCATTCACCGTGGATGGTCGCAAGCGGTTCTTCGTGGAACCCCCTCACATGCAGTCGTCACTGATCTTCCTGCCGGTAACGGCTCACGTTCGGATCGGCGAGATGGTTCCGGTGGAGCTTCGCCTCACCACTGCGACCGTTGACCGAATCGAGGACGACTGCAGCTGGTGAGCCGCGGCCGAGTCTTCACCTCGGCACAGAACTCACAGCTGTGCCGGCGCCGATGTGTCGATGACGGTGGCCGGGGCCATCCTGGTCCGGAGCAGCGCCACCGCGCCGAAGACCAGGCCGACGACAAGCCCGATGATCAGAGTCCCGATGTCCATCGACGTGCCCGAACCGCCGGTGATGGTGGTCCGGATCGCGTCGAGTGCTGGCGTCAGCGGCGACAACTGGCGCAGCTGGTCGTAGACCACCGGTAGAACGGTGGTCACCTCGCCCAATGCCGTCAACAGCGCCAGCCCTACCGAAAGCGCAGTACCGGCTCGTCCGAACAGCGCATGCAGGGCATGGTTCACAGCCATGAATGCGGCGCCCGCGATGAGCAGGATGCCCGCCACCGCGAATCCGGTGAGGGCATCCAGGCGCATGACGGCGGCCGCCACGATGCCCAACAGAAGTGCATGGACAACAGCAACCAACCATCCTGGCGCCAGCACGCGGACCACGAGCCGTGCGGCAGGAAGGCTGGAGCTCCTGGCCCATATGGGAATGGCCTGGAAGACCAGGTGCATCGCCAACGCTCCGAACCACGCCGAGAGCACCACCAGAAGCGTCGCCCACGGCAGGTGTTGAGCGCTGGTCAAGGTTGTGGTCTCGGTGCCGATGGATGCGGCCTCCTGGGGATCCACCACCGGGTTTGTGGTGGTCTTGGTCACCTTCGACGAGGTCGAGGCCGTCCGTTGGGAGATCGATCCGCTCTTCGTCACCACGGTGCTGCTCTGGGACTGGACCTCTTGGACCGTTTGTCCCAGCTCAACGGCGGCCCCGGCCGCAGCATTGGCCGACTTCGCCAGTTCGCCGGACTGCTCTTCCACCTGCTGGGCTGTTTCGACCGAGCGTGCCGCCGCTTGGTCGGTACTGCCCACAGCCTCCCCCAACTTGGTGAGTTCGTTGGACAATTCGGTGGCGGCGTCGTTCACTCCTGAGGATTGAGAACTCACCAAGGACGCCTGCTGCCCGGCAGGGCTCAGCTCGCCACCCAGATCGTCGAGATTGGACGTCACACCGTCGAGTTGACCCGTGAATTGATCAATCAGTTTCTGCTGGGCAGCAGTGCTCGCCGTCAACTGCTCTACCTGACTGTCCATCGCCTGCGCAGTGTCTCCACCCGGAGCCAGCAGGTTCAGAACGGAGCTGTTCTCTTGCTGGCTGGTCGACAGTTCCTGCAGGGAGCTGGTGAGCAGCGGGCCGGTGCGGGTCAGGTTGTCCACGCTGGAGCGGACCGACTCCGAGGCCAGTGCAAGTGGTGGCTGCGCCGAAGCTCGGCCGGTCGTCAGATCCTGCTTCACAACAGCGGCATCTTTCAGCTGTTCGATGGCGACGCGGAGCTGCTCCTGCAGTCCGCCATCGGCGAGCTCCTTGGGGACCGCCGGAACGATCAGCTGCTGCGCGGCCTTGTCGACCCGGGTGGTGGATTGCGCCGTAGCCGTCAAGTGTTCATGGAAACCGTCTGCCACCTGGTCGTCGTTGAAGATGTCAAGGGCTCCCTGCCGGTAGGCGCTTCGCTCGGCGTCGGTGAAGTCCTTCGGGTACGAGATGCTTCCGTCGTTCAGTGCTCGGATCTTGGCGTCGTACGACTCACATACCTTCGACATGTTGCTGGCATTGGTGCTCGACACCTCCTGCAAGGAGGCCACCTGGGACACCATTTGTTTCTGATCAGCGGCCAGCTGCTTCGTTGTTTGCTCCAGCTGCTTGGCCAACTGATCAGCCACTTCAATCGTCGGGCCCAGCTCGGGCCGCTGCAGTTGCGGTTGCTGCGGGGCACGGCCCGACTTGTCATCAGCTCCGAGGGGATCGACGACCTTCTCCACGGCAGTGGTCACGGTGTTCACGTCGCTGACGAACGTCTTTGTGTCGTTGAGGGCTTTGGTGATGCTCGTCGACAGATCCTGCTGGTTGTTGACAGCCTGGTCCACGAGCGACAGGTAGCCCGAGGTGGCTTTGTCGACAGCGATGGCATCAGCCTTGATTTTCGTGCCGGCGGCCGCGACAGCTGCTGCGCTGGAACGGGCCGAGTCTGCGGACTCCGATGCGGTCTCCTGCTTCTCCTGCGCTGCCCCAATGGCTGCCGGCACCTCTGCGGCGTTGACCTTCAGCGTCTCGGTCCGGCGCTCGTTAGCCAGGGCCTGCTCCTTCGAACCATCGCTCTGCTCGGCGGCCGCGCGATTCGCCTCCTGCACTGCTGACGCCTGTTGTGAGGCATCATCGGCCTGCTGGTAGACCTCCCGCGAGCCACCCGCCACCTGCGATGTGGTGTCGCTCACCTTGCCGGACTGTTGACTGGCCGTGTCGGCCAGCTGGGAGAGCCGAACGGCACTGCTGGCCGCCTGTTTCGCCTCGGTCGTGGTGGTGGCAAGCTCCGAGTCCACCTCATCGAGAGTGACGGACACGCTTCTCAGCGCCTTTTGTCCGACAGTCCCGGCCACGCTCTCGCCGGCAGCATCGGCGAGTGCCGTGGCAATCTGGCGCTGGTTGACCCCGGTCAGAGGTGACAGCTGGATGTCGATCACGGCGTCACCCGTGCCTCCACCGGTGCCTCCACCGGTGACGATGCTGGAGAAATCTGCCGGAATCACCACGACCGCGGCATACCGGCCGGACGCCAACCCGCTGCGGGCATCGATCAACGACTCACCGTAGCTCCACTCGAGGGTTGGGCTGGAGTAGTCCAGAAGGAACAGCGCCAATTCGTTCCCCAAGGCGATGTCGGTTGAATCGACCCGCACGGGGTGATCGAGGTTCACCACTACGGCTTCTGCCGCCTTGAGTCGCGGTGAGGCGTTCCAGGCCGCGGCCAGGAACGCGCCGGAAATGATCACCGGAATGAGCAGGACGGCTAGCGCCGACATGGCCAATCTGCTCCACGACATCTTCCGCGGCATCCGCGCACCCCCCTCCATTCCGACCCCTGTGGCGACGGTTCACGACCCACTCAAGTGCTCTTCAGCAGACCTTCAGACCAATTGGTAGATTGCTACAAGCGTCACAGCGCCAATCCCCCGAGACACCACGAACGTTCGCGGTGATCCTGACATCACGGCGCGTCCAGCTCATGCTGAAAGGTCACGCCAACGCCTCCCGAACGGACATCAGTACTGCCACCCAATCATCGCCGAAGGTCTGCCCCGACTCACCTTTGGGATTCCCACCACCGCTCAGCTGCGCTTCTGGGGAGGACCCAGTTCGTGGGTCGATCCCCGGTGATGACAGAGCCACAACCGCCGATGAAGTAAAGGATAGCGGCGTATGCCCTCGCCGGATTACGCCGGGCTCGCGACTCGCAGAACGAGAGTGGGCGAAGAATCATCACCACTGGCAAGATGGAACCGTGAGATTGATCGTGCTTGCCGCGGGCGTGGGAGTCGTGACCAGTCTGCTGCTGGCCCTCGCCCAGAGGATACTGCAGGGCGCCGGTGTGATGGACGTTCCGAATCATCGATCCTCACACCACCATCCTGTGGTCCGTGGTGGCGGTGTCGGCATCGTCGCCGGCCTGCTGCTCGGCCTTGCTGCGTCCACCTGGGCTGCCGGTCAGTTCCGCACCGAGTTGGTCGTGGTCTTGCTGGCCACGTTGTTCAGCTCCTTGATCGGGCTGGCCGACGATCTCGCCGGCGCTCGGCACACTGATGCCGGGCTCTCCGTGCGGCTCCGGATGCTGGCGCAGATCGTCACGACAACCGCCGCCGCCGTCGGCTTCTGGATCTCAACGATGCTCCAGTGGTGGCAGATCCCCGTCGTCGTGCTCGTCGGCGTCTTCTACATCAATGCCACGAACTTCATGGACGGCGTGAACGGGATCTCCGGATTGCACGGCCTGATCACCGGAGCGACCTTCTTCTTCTACGGCCGCGCACTGGACGCGCCTTCGCTGGACGCCGCAGCACTGGTGCTGGCCATCAGCTTTGCCGCATTCTTGCCCTGGAACTTCTCCGGGACACGACGGATGTTCATGGGGGATGCCGGCAGCTACGGTCTGGGTTGCGCCGTCTGGGCCTTCGCCGTCTGGACGCTGAGCGTGGCAGAGCCGCGCATCGGCACTCCGGCAGCCTGGTTGGCTGCCGGTGCACCGCTGTTGATCTACGCCGTCGACGTGGTGTTCACCCTGTTGCGCCGGGCGATTCGCGGCGAGCAGCTGACTGAGGCCCACCGCGAGCACGTCTACCAGAAAATCCAACAGGAAACCGGTTCACATCTGGCCTCCACACTGTGGTGCAGCGTCGGTACTGCCTTGTCCGGCGCGGTGGGACTCTGGATGCTGCTGCGTCCGACGGATTGGCTGCTGGGTGCCGCGGCGCTCGCACTGATCGTCGTCATCTATCTCGTGGGGCCGCTCCGGCTGAGAACCACTGAAACGGAGACCGCATGAGGGTACTTCTGATCGGCTCCACCGGCTTCGTCGGTGGACATGTCCAGCGCGCCTTGACCAGTCGCGGCGTCACCGTGAGCACCGCTCCTGGACTCCGCGTCGATCCGGTGGCGGAGTCGGACATGGAGTCGGCCGTGGCGGCGGATTCACCGACGTACCAGCGGCTCTGTGAGTCCGTCCAAGGTGTCGACGCGGTTGTGAACGCGGCTGGCAATCCGGGTGCAACCTCCGACCAGACGGAGGACTTGATGGCGGCAAATGCCGCACTCCCCGGCATTGTCGGACGCGCCGCGCGCGCAGCTGGCGTCGGTCGGTACGTCCACGTGTCCAGTGCCGCTGTCCAGGGTCGGCGCGTCAGGATCGACGAGTCCATGGAGACGGACGCCTCATCGCCGTACGCACGGTCCAAGGCATTGGGAGAAGTGCTGGCGCTTCGGCACGGGCCGACTCCCGGCACCGTGGTCTACCGCCCTCACGGAGTACATGCCGCGACGCGTGGCGTCAGCAGGACGGCGACACGCATCGCCCGCTCTCCGCTGGCCAGTGTGGCAGGCTCCGGCGACGCGCCCACTCCGCAGTCCCTCGTCGAGAACGTCGCCGACGCCATCGCTTTCCTGGCCACCACGACCAGTACCCCGCCAGCGGTGGTGATTCATCCGTGGGAGGGCCTCAGCACCGCCGAGTTGCTGCGGTTGCTCGGAGGGCGGCCTCGGCACATCCCCACTCCAGTCGCCCGAACCGCCGTTTGGCTCGGGACCGCTGCGGGGAAGCTGGTGCCCTCAGTGGGCGGCAACGTGCGCCGCGTCGAGATGCTCTGGTTCGGCCAGCCGCAGGCCGATTCATGGCTCACCGAGGCAGGATGGAGCCCCGTGGTGGGCCGCGAGGGTTGGCAACAGCTGGGCGACGCCGCGTTCGGTCCCCTTGCCTGATCGGCCGCGAAGCAGGCTCGTTCGGCCGGGCGCCACCCCGGCGGGAGTGTGGCTCCACTAGAATGGCGGCTGACCACACACGTCTCCCCGAAGGGTCCCGATGCCTGCGAACCGAAGCCAGCTGGTCACCTTCCAGCGAGTTGTCCTGACGAGCTGGGACGTCGCATGTTGGGGGTTGGCACTGCTTGTTCTGATGATCGGGCGCTACAATTTCCGCTTCCCGGAACCCTCGCAGTGGCGCCTGACGTTGATGTACCTCGTCGGCGCGATCGTGCTGCAGGTCGTGATCGGCGTGCTGACGAAGCTCTACCGCGGCCGCCACGAAATCGCCTCCTTCGAAGAGGTGGCCAACCTCGCATTGTTGGTGATGGGAATCGGGCTGGTGCTTGGAATTCCCTTCACCATGCTGGAGCCCAGTTTCCCCAATGGCATCGCGATGACGGTGCCACTCGGTGCATTGGTGTTGATGCTGGCCGGACGTTTCCTCTTCCGTTCCCTGCAACGCACCTCGAGCGGTCAGGTGGAGACCGAGCCGGTCCTCATCTACGGCGCTGGTCCGGCGGGTCAGCAACTGGCCCGAATGGTCTACTACGACCCCGATTCCCCCTACGAGGTGGTCGGCTTCATCGACGACGACCCGGCCAAGCGCAACCTGCACCTGTACAAGACCAAGGTGCGCGGCGGCCGTACGGAACTCCTTGGCGTGGCGGCGAAACTGGGGGTGCAGACCGTCATCATGGCGGTGAACACCGCACCCCGCTCCTTCACCCGCGAGGTCGCCAGCCTGACCGAGCGTCACGGCCTGAAGATGTTGGTCATGCCGCCGGTGCGGGAGATGATCGGTGGCAAAGCGAGTCTTGACCAACTGCACGAGGTCGACGTCGCTGATCTCTTGGGTCGCTCCCAGGTGAAGACCGATCTGGGAGCCATCTCGGGCTATCTCACCGGCAAGGTGGTGCTGGTTACAGGCGCCGGTGGCTCGATCGGATCCGAGATCGCCAAACAGGTCCATCGGTTCAACCCCAGTGAGCTGGTGATGCTCGATCGTGACGAGTCCGGTCTACACGGCACCCAGTTGGCGATCTACAACCAGGGATTGCTGGACACGCCCAACATCGTGCTGTGCGACATCCGGGACCGCGCAGCCCTTGATCGTGTGTTCGTGGACCACAAACCCGATGTCGTGTTCCACACTGCTGCGCTGAAGCACTTGCCACTGCTGGAGCAGTACCCGCTCGAAGGCTGGAAGACCAATGTGCAGGGCACTCTGAACCTGTTGCGCGCAGCCCAGACCCACGGTGTGTCGACCTTCGTCAACATCTCCACGGACAAGGCCGCCGATCCGACCAGCATCCTCGGCACCACGAAGCGGGTCGCGGAAGAGTTGACGGCTTGGTTCGCCGGCCACGAGGAAGGAAAGTACCTCAGTGTTCGCTTCGGCAACGTGCTCGGATCCCGTGGCTCAATGCTGCACACCTTCACCTCGCAGATCCGGGCCGACGGACCGGTCACGGTAACCCACCCGGACGTCACCCGGTACTTCATGACAATTCCGGAGGCTTGTGAACTCGTGATCCAGGCAGGTGCCGTGGGTAAGGCGGGCGAGGTGTGCGTGCTTGACATGGGCGAGCCGGTCAAGATCCTCGATGTTGTGCGCAGCCTGATCGCCCGTTCCGGCAAGGAGATCGAGATCACCTTCACCGGCCTGCGGCCGGGAGAAAAGCTGCACGAGGTGCTGTTCAGCGAAAAGGAGGACTACCACCCGACTGAGCATCAGTTGATCAGTCAGGTGACGGTTCCGCCACTCGATCCCGCGATTGTCGATGCGGAGACCCAACCCACTGTCATTCGGATCGAAGAGCTGGCGAACATCCGTGCCGACAGATCGCAATCCGCAGCGTCAGCATCCTCCGACGAGAAGGACGAACAGTGACCCGGGGCCACGCCAATGTCGAGGAGAAGACCGCAGGACACACCCGACGGGTGATTGTGATGAACCACTACGCGATCCCCCGGGAGGTTGGCGGGGTGACCCGGCAGATCGACCTGTTCGGCAGGTTGGAGAATTGGCGTCCGAAGATCCTGGCCAGCAATTTCGGTCACACCCAAGGCGCCCGGATCAGCACCTCGGACAGCAGGTTCCGTCTGCTGTGGGTTCCGTCCTACTCCACCAACGGCACGGTACGAATCCTGGGCTGGGGCATCTTCTCCGTCGAAGCCTTCGTTGCCGGGCTGGGCTTGAAGGCTGATGCCGTGTTCGCCTCCAGCCCCCACCTGCTCACTGCGCTGTCAGGCCTCGCGCTGGCCAAGGTCCGCGGACTGCCGTTCATCCTCGAAGTGCGAGACCTGTGGCCGGAATCGATCGTCACCGCCGGCGAGATGAACGAGGGAAGCCTGATCCACAAAGCCTTGGTGACCCTTGAGGGCATGCTCTATCGCCACGCGGACCGCATCGTGGTGGTCACCAAGGGCTGGGAGGAGCACTTCGCCAGCTTCGGTGTCGAACAGAGCAAGGTGATCGTGGTGCCCAACGGGACCGAGCTCTCCGACTTCGACGTGGCGCAATCCAAGGAAGAACTGCGCCGCGAGTACCGGATCGAGGGCTACACCGCCGTCTTCGCCGGCGCACACGGCCCCTACGTCGGGCTGCCGCTGATCCTTGACGCGGCGGAGCAACTGCCTGACATCAACTTCCTGCTGCTCGGCAGCGGCTCGCAGAAGGATGCCGCGATCGCGGACGCCCGCCGCCGTGGTCTGGACAACGTGGAGTTTCGTGACCCGATCCCGAAGTCGGAGCTCCCCAGATTGTTGAAAGCCTGTGACGTCGGCATCCACTCGATCTCGCCGCAGTCGGTCTTCGACAAGGGGATGAGCCCCAACAAGCTGTTCGACTACCTTGCTGCCGGACTGCCGACGGTCACCAACGCCAAAGTGCCGCTGCGTGACGTGGTTTCCGATGACGAAGTGGGCTCAGTCGTCGATCCGCAGAATCTGGTCGACGGTCTGAGTAGGGTGCGCGCAGCGGACCCGGACACCTTGGCCCGCTGGCGCCGGTTCGCAGAAGAGATGATGTCGACGCGTTACTCCCGGGCCAGCGCGTCAGATCGGCTGGAGCAGACCCTCGACTCCGTCGTCAAATGAGCAATCAGCCCCGCCGAGGTCAGCTCCAGTGGGACACAATCGCTTCCGCGGCGGCCATCGCGGCGTGACCGTTGCCGTATGGCGCCCCACGCTCAGCCGCCGGAACCGGTCTCAGTGCCTCGTCATTGACCCGGCTGAGATCAGGGTCGAGCACGTTCCAGCCATTTTCCAGTGTCTCCACCCACTCCGTTTCGGTGCGCAGTGTGGTGCATGGCACACCCAGCAGGAACGCCTCCTTCTGCAAGCCCCCGGAATCAGTGACGACACCCTTGCTGCGCACCACGGCGCGCACCATGTCGGGATAGGCCAGCGGAGCCACCGGACGCAGCTTGCCAGCGGTCAAAGACAAATCGAACTCCGCAGCACGCGACCGCAGCCGAGGATGCGCTGCCAACACGACGGGAACCGCAAGATGGGCCAGCTTCTCCAGGATGGCCGCCAACCGCTGCGGATCGTCGGTGTTCTCGGCGCGGTGAATTGTCGCGAGCAGGAACGGCTCGTCATCGGCGACTCCCTCGATCGGCTGGGAGTCCTGGGCGACCATGTCCCGCACCTGGTAGCAGACATCCACCATGACGTCGCCCACCATCACGGCCCGTTCCCCCAGCCCTTCACGCGTCAGATGCTGCATGGCGACCTCGGTCGGGGCAAGACACAGATCAGCTGCGTGGTCGGTGAGCACCCGGTTGTGTTCCTCGGGCATCCGACGATTGAACGAGCGCAGTCCAGCCTCCAGGTGAACCAGTCCGATGTGCAGCTTCACTGCGGCCAGTGCCCCGGCCAGGGTGGAGTTGGTGTCGCCGTAGACCAGCACACAATCCGGTGCCATCTCGGTGAAGACCGGATCCAGAGCAGCCAGGATTCCACCCGTCTGTACGCCGTGGCTGCCTGATCCCACACCCAGATGGAGGTCGGGGTCGGGTATCTGCAGATCCTGGAAGAAGGCATCGGACATGTCCACGTCATAGTGCTGCCCGGTGTGGATGATCTTGTGCTCGACCTCGAGCTGGGCGAAGGCATGAGCCATCGGCGCCAGCTTGATGAATTGGGGTCGGGCTCCCACAATGCTCACAATTCGCACGGGTTCACTCCTAACAGTTCTGCATGGTGAGGCGATCTGCACCCATCTGATCCGTGGACCAGAGGTGGCCGCTCCGGTCAGCCTATCGGCCTCAGCCCAACAAGTTTCGGCGTCGCGGCTTCGGGCTCGGTGGTTGCCAGCTGCCCTTCGGTGCAAGAGCGAGCGCCACAATACCCAGACCCAGCCCGTGGGTGACCAGCACGGTGAGCAGCGCCGAGTTCGCCAGCGCGATGCAGGGCATCGTGAGCACCACTGCCGAGACGGCGATCGGCAAGCCGTGGGCAGCACGATCAGCCAACACCAGGACAAACCCCAACAGGACGCCGACGAGAAGGACACCCACCCAGCCAAAATTCGCAAAGGCATCGGCATACAGATTGGCGTTGGCCGCGTTGGTCGTGACGGCGAGCATGTAGCGCCCGATCAGGTACGGGATGGGCAGGTCGTAGGG
>JAGXHS010000116.1 GCA_024636075.1 Propionibacteriaceae bacterium | reverse complement strand
GGATCGCTTCTGGCACGGTCACCGCGGCAGCAGCCGACCGAGCCGCCTGCCCCCGACACCCCGGCGCGGATGAGAGAATGCAGGTGGGTCTCTGGGGGGCGGCGGAATGGACAGTGAGGTGGGAGAGGTCGTCTCCGAGCTCGCCCACTTGCAGAAGAATCGCGGGCTCCAGTCCGGTGATCTCAGCGGTCGGATCGGGCCTCGGCTCTCGCAGTTGACTGGATTTGCCGCCCACCGCGACTTGTTGGCCTCGAACTCACTGGCACGCCAGCTGATCTACGCGACGCAAGACCTACCACCAGATCTGCGTCTGGCGTTTCTCAAGGCATGCGCCAGCAACCCCAAAGATCCGCCGACCCTGAGTCAACGCCTCGAAGACATCGGACGAGCCGTCGATCGAAGCCCACGCGCGGCCCGACGCCGGGTCGAGCAGGCCAATCACCTGGTGGCCACGAAACTGCTGGAGACGGCCCGGGACGATGCCGGCTGGTTCCTCGGAGAATTCACCTCGATTGTTGACTACCGTGACCCCATCGCGACGTACCTGGCGCGACGCACGCTGGTCGTCACCGCGCCCACCCTGAGCCATGTCACGGAACAGATCAGCCTGCCCGGCGCTGACAGTCACGTTGATCCGCAATTCCAAGTCCAGGGAGCCGCCAGGCTGGCCGATGTCACTCGCAGCTCGCAGACGTGGGTACTCCACCTGGAGCTGGATCAGACGTACGCATGCGGCGAACTCGTCAGTTTCGAGTCATCCTTCCGGATAGCTCGTCATTCGGCCCCACCCATGTCCCTGATGTCGCCGCGGCGTGATTGCTGGCGGTTCTCGACCGCCGTTGAGCTCGGCGACCACGCCCAGTCGGTGTGGGTGCTGGATGGCGTGACACCGCCCACGGCCGATGATGACAACCCCGATGGGGCGGGATTCCGCTCAGCGGACAGCAGGTCTCCCCGTGCCGAGTTCACCAAACTCACACCAGGATTGGTCTACGGACTGCGATGGCGTTGGCGGGACCCGGGAGCCCTCTGACTGGACCCAGATCCCCGAAAGATGACAATAACTTGCCAGAAGGCGGCGGAGTGAAAGTCTTCGTGCCAAGCGTCACTAGTGTCGCCCCATGGATTGCGCCACACCACTTCCCCCTGTATTGGCTCCACGATCGGCCACATGATGGTCACCACCTGCACGCTGCCGGTATGGCGGGGCCGCGCAGCGGCTCAAGCCCGCTGCCGAGAAGAGGCGCCGTCCGCATGGCACTTGGCGCAATGGTTGGCCGAGCACCATGGCGACGTGTTCGACGCAACGTTTGGCCCGCACGCAGCTGAGCGTGTCCTCGCGCGACCAGCTCCCAGCTTGGTGATTCCCGACATCGACCTGACCCTGGACGGTCTCGCGGACGGTTCTCCCACTGACTTGTGCGCCCACCTCGACATCCTGATCGGGCCTGTCATCCGCCACTGTCCGGCTCAGCCGGCAACGCCCGTCGGCCGTTTCCCGAATGCTGCTCCGGTGAACCGGTACGAGCGTCAGTGGCTGCGTCCACTTGAGCACGCGATGCCGCTGGATTCACAAGCCGCTTACATCCGGGAGGCCGTGGCACGATTACGGATGAGCCCGGTCGGCGGCGTCATGGTGGTTGCGCCGGGGGGATCCGGTCGAACCACCTTCCTGAAGTGTCTTGCAGGTGTGGCGCCCATGACGCTGCCGCCAGTGGGCGGCTTGGCGCGGGTCCTCGTCGGCATCGCTGTGGACGACCTCCTCAACGGCGATCCCGGCCACAATCTGAGGGCCGGGATCGAGGAACTGGAACCCCACGAGATCCTTGTGTTGGATGACGCGGAGCAGTTGTTGGATCTTCCCGGAGATGGACAGAACCCCTTCCTGCAGATGCAATTGCTCCGTCTGATCCGCTCAGCCAAGGTTCCGGCTGTGCTGTGCGTCGACGAACGGCGCGCAACCTCCTTGCAGCGTTCGTGCGACATGATTGGTCACTCTCATCGGATTGTCCTCGGCACTCCGAGCATCGAGGAGCTTGAACGGATCGTGTCGGCCGCGGTGCCGAAGATCTGCGCACGACACACGGTGGTGATTCCGCCGGAGACGGTGTCACGAGCCCTGATCACCCCCGGGGACGCTGACGACACGAGCCAGCCGAAGCTGGCGATCGAACGACTGGAGCTTGGTGCTGCTCGGGCGGCCACCAGTGGACGGCGCACCGTGGAGTTGAGTGATCTGGGCCTGCCGACCCAACAGCAGGACAAGTTGAAGACCGGCGCGGAGATCACAGCGCGGCTGACCGGCGAAGTGCTGGGCCAGCCGGGGGCGGTCACTCGTGTGACACGCCACATACTCCTCGCGCAGGCCGGTCTGAGCGTGCGTCCAGAACGACCCCACGCAGCACTGTTGTTCGTTGGGCCGACAGGAGTGGGCAAGACCGCCATGGCACACGCCCTGTCCACGGTCCTGTACGGCAGTGACGAGTCTGTCATCCGACTGGACATGAGCGAGTACTCCGACCAATGGGCTGCGGCCAGACTCACCGGTCCTCAGCCGGGTTATGTCGGCTACGACCAGCCCGAGGCGTGGCTCACCACCAAAGTGCGCAATCAGCCCCGATCAGTCATTCTGCTCGACGAGATCGAGAAGGCCCATCCGACAGTGTGGAACGTCTTCCTGCAGGTGTTCGACGCCGGTCGTCTGACCGACAGCCGAGGCAATGTTGCGCTGTTCAACGAAGCCATGATCGTGATGACATCCAACCTTGGTGTCTCGGACCTCGGTCGCGGACCCGTCGGATTCGCGGACGACACCGCGACCGCCTCTCAAGAAATCCTTCTGGCGGCAGTCGAGAAGACGATGCCCCCGGAACTCGTCAACAGATTGGACGAGGTCGTTGTCTTCGAGGAACTGACCGAAGGCGTGATCTTTGACATCGCTCGCAAGGAGATCAATCGCATCATCGATCGACTGAGTTCCCGTGGGTACCAGCTTGTCGTCCCGCACGATGTCGTTGAAGCAGTGGCGAAAGCCGGCTACGACCACCGCTTCGGTGCCCGTCACGTCCACAGAGCCATTGAGAGGCTGCTCCTGGCGCCCCTGGCCGAGTGCACCGAGAGAAAACTGTTGGCACACCTGTCAGACGGCACACCCACATGGCGTGGCCATCCGGCATCCTGAAGTTTGGTCGTGCACGCCAACCCTTGTGGTCTCCATCGAGGCCCTCTGCACAGCGATGTGTGCAATGGTTTCGATCAGTCTTGCCCTCCGCGTCCCTCGCTTGCTCGTGTACCTGGGGCATGATCGGATCTTGACATCAACGTCGTCCGTTCCAGAATCCGACCTGGCGAGTCACCGATGAGCCAGGTGTGGGGGATTCACAACGACACATTGAACACCGAGCTGCTCGAGAAGGGCTTCATCTCGATCGGCTGGGACGCCGTCAGTGACCTGGCGAGCTACGGTGATGACCGGGAGCGGATCAAGAACGCCGTCGCCCACGGCTATCCGGACGCAAAGCCCGGCGCCATCCCGGTGTGGGCTGGAATGCTGCGGCGTTTTGCTTTCGCGCTGCAGATCGACGACTTGGTGGTGGCACCCAACAAGGCGGACAGCACACTCAATCTCGGCCGTATCAGCGGCGACTACGAGTACCAGCCCAGCGCTCGGGTCCACCGGCATCGGCGCCCGGTCCAGTGGCTCAAGGTAGGGGTGGCTCGCAGTCTTTTCTCTCGGGGAGCACTGAATGAGATCGGCAGCGCACTGACGCTCTTCCAGGTCAACAACCACCCCGATGAATTCCGGCGCTTCCTCGAAGCGCCATCAGACGAGGCGTTCGTCGAGCAGTTGCCACCCTCCCCCAGTTCCGATGAGGACGCAGAGGCTGCCATCGCGGGCGAACCCAATGCGCAACGTATCGACCAGCACACCCGGGACTTCATCGCAAACACGCTCCTCGACTCTCTCTCGCACGAAGAGTTCGAGCTCTTCACCGCAGATCTGTTGCGCTGCATGGGTTATCAGGCTCGCGTCACCCAGTACTCCGCAGACGGCGGCGTCGACGTACTGGCACACAAGGATCCACTGGGACTGGAACCTCCCCTGATCAAGGTCCAGTGCAAGCACACGTCGAGCTCTCAGGGGCGACCCGACGTTCAACGGTTGAGTGGCACTCTCGCCGCCAACGAGGTCGGGTTATTCGTCACACTTGGCAACTACACTCGCGAGGCCACCGATCTGGAACGCGAACGCCAGAACCTCCGGCTGTTCACCGGTGCCAACATCACCGAACTCGTGCTGCAGCACTACGCCGAACTGCCGCCGCGCTGGAAAACCCTTCTGCCGCTCCGACCGATGCTCGTCGTGGATCGCGATCCCCAAGACGGTTGATGCCGCTTGCCCCGGGCATTCGACCGCGGGAGGTGGCCACCGGAGTCACAAGTGCACAAGGGGCACGGCCCACAATGTGGGCCGACGGACCCGACAACCTCAACTGAGCACTCGCTCGAGGGCTTCAGCCCCCGCTCGCAGCTGCGCCGAACGATCGGTACGAATGCCCTCCAAACTGATGGCTGTCTCCATCAATTCCCGCATCTCCGCAGCCACCACCCGACGCATGTCCTCCTCCGTCAGCACGCGGCGGGCCACCTCCGTTGCGCCGACGCCCACCGCTGACGCTTCCACCGATCCAGCTTGGGGACGATCATCGAACGGCACGGCGCGAGCGTTGTCGATGGCCGCTGACGCGGAGCGACAGGCGGACAGTTCCGATACCTCTTTCGCCTTCATCGCCTGCACAGTTTCCTGCCGCAGTCGGGCTCTAATTCTGCCTTCGGTGATCACCTGATCAGGACACCACAATTAACGTGGTCTCGCATCCGAATAGCGCACGGAAGGAAGCCGGTGCGGCCAACCGTGCTGATTGTGAACACGAGGCCACAAATGAACATCAGCGGTGATCAAGTCCCAGCTCGTGGGCGAGCTCCTGGAGTTCCTGTCCACCGGCCATTTCCTGGGTGAGTTGATCGAGGGTGAGCTCGTCCCGATCGGCATCCAGGGACACTCTGCCCAGTTTCAACACCACGAAATGGTTGCCGACCAGGTAGGCATGGTGCGGGTTGTGAGTGATGAAGATCACCCCGAGGCCTGCGTCGCGAGCGGCGAGGATGTAGTTCAGCACCACACCGGCCTGTTTCACCCCGAGTGCCGCTGTCGGTTCGTCCAGGATCAGCACCTTCGCACCGAAGTGGATCGCCCGGGCGATGGCGACGGACTGGCGTTGTCCACCGGAAAGCGAAGCCACCGGCCGATCCAGGTCGGGTACGTGGACGCCCATCCGGTCGAGTTCTTCACCGGTGATCCGTTGCATGGTTGCGATGTCGAGCGTTCGCAGCAGGGTGTGCCGCAATTCGTTTCCGAGGAAGAAGTTCCGCCAGATCGACATCAGCGGCACGAGTGCCAGATCCTGATACACGGTGGCGATTCCGGCGTCCTGCGATTGCCTCGGTGAAGAGAATCGTCGCTTTCTGCCTTCGATGCGCATCGTGCCGGCGGTGTGATGGTGAAGCCCGGCCAAGATCTTGATCAGCGTGGACTTGCCGGCACCGTTGTCGCCCAGAACGCAGGTGACCTCGCCGCGACGAACCTGCAACGACACCTCCCGGAGTGCATCGACGTTGCCGTAGGACTTTCCGACGTGATCCAGCTCGACGATCGGTGGGCGGTCCGGCCGGGATTCGGTCTTGGTG
>JAGXHS010000115.1 GCA_024636075.1 Propionibacteriaceae bacterium | reverse complement strand
CTCCTCCACCTGAGGGGAGTCGTTGTGGCCGGGGTGACGGTCAACGGAGTCGTGGTCCTGACGTATTTCGATGAGGGAGATCCTGTTCCGTGGGGACAAAATGTGGGACGAGGGCGGGGACGGTCCTGTGTTGCTAAGAAAATTCTAAACAATTTCAGAGAAAACTTCAAGGTGACGACTTGACTCATCTAAACCGTCCGGGAACCTCGACGCGTGCCTCACGTAACTATGTCCGCGAGGCGGTGGGGTGTTCTCTGGCCTGATGAGCAGGGAGTTGTCGATGGCCACGCGCCGCGAGATCACCAAGAAGTTCGCCCGTGTTTACGCGCGAGCGGACAAGACGGAGAAGGGCCGGCTGCTCGATGCGCTGGTCGACACCACCGGGTGGGCCAGGGATCACGCCCGGCGGGCGATCCGGCAGGCTGGGGCCCGTCGTGGCCCGGTCCATGCCCAGCAACGCCGGCCCCGCCCAAGGAAGTACTCCTACGATGCGCTGGTGGTGCTCCAAGAGGTGTGGCGGCTCTCTGGGCAGCCGTGTGGGAAGTACCTTGCCTCGATCATGGCCGACACCTTGGAGCGCCTGGTCAGGTTCAAGGAACTCGGCAGGGTCGCAGAGCGTGTCAGCCCCGAGATACTGCAAGAGCTGGACTCGATGTCGGCTGCCACAATCGACCGGTACCTGAAACCACACCGGGGTGCTGCCTGGCCTGAAGCGCTCTCGGGTACCAAACCCAGCCACATCCTGCGCTCGACGATCCAAGTGCGCACCTGCATGGACGACGCGCCGACGGTGCCGGGGTGCTACGAACTCGACACCGTCGCCCACTGCGGACACACCCGCAAAGGGGACTTCCTCTGGACCCTGGATGCCACCGACCCCCTGAGCGGGTGGACGATGCTGCGTACCGTGAAGAACAAAGCCTTCGTCAACGTCCACGCCGGACTGGAATGGGCAGCCAAGAACAGCCCGGTCCCGATCAACGGGATGGATTTCGACAACGGTTCAGAGTTCATGAACTGGTCGGTCATCGCCTGGTGCGACAACCACGACATTCCTGTCACCCGCGGCCGGCCCTACCACCACAATGACAACGCCCACGTCGAGCAACGCAACGGGGACTGGGTCCGCAGGCACGCGTTTCGCTACCGCTACGAAACCGACGCTGAGATGCGGCTCCTCAACGAACTCTGGGGGCTGGTCATGGCGCGCAAGAACCATCTACTGCCCTGCGTGAAGGCCACCGGTTGGACCACCACACCCTCTGGTCGTCGGAAACGCGTCTACGACCAGCCACGCACCCCCTACGCCCGGTTGATGGCCTCCGGCGTACTCGACGAGAAGACCCGCACCCGGCTCGAGGCCGTCCACGCGTCGCTGAACCCGGCCCGCCTGACCCGGCGCATCAACCACATCCAGCAACAACTCATCGACCTCGCCTCAGCCCGCACCCTGGGCACCCGCCCCGCGGCCTGAGCTTTTCGCGGACAATTTAGGTGAGGCACGCGCTCACTTCATCCGGACATCTTGACGTGAGGCAAGGCGGGTGAGTGTGGCTGTCTTCATCAACCCGTGATCCCCATCTGCTGAGCCATTGCCGTTCAAGGGTCTGACGACCCAGCCAGGCACTGTGGCCACTCTCCCCGGACAGTCGTCGGCGCGGTGCTGAGTGCCGCGCGATCCGCGCGTCGGAGTGTCGTCATGGCGGCGCACTACGATTGCCCGTATGGCTGGCACTCCCGACGAATCGCAGCATCCAGCAGACGCTACGGATGCGCCCGAGCACCCCGTAGCGACACCGCAGATGGCCCGATGAACGATCCACTGCCAGGCACCAATCGCGGCGTCCCGATCGCGCCCGGGTCCGGATGGCGACAGAATCCGGCCGGCGAGAAACCTCGTGCCGGTTCACGCTTGCCGTGGGTCTTGGTGGCGATGCTGAGCGTGGTCTGTGTGGGATTGGTGGGGGTGATTTCCAACCAGCGCAGCGAGCTGCAGAATTTCCGGGCAGCGGCGCCCTCCGGCGGCGAGGTGAACACCGCCGGCCAAACCGACGCATCATCCCAACCAACCGCTCAATCGACCCCCGACAAGGGGACTCGCGACTTGATGGACAGCCTGCCGCGGCGTCAGGAGGGCGATCCCACAGCAGTCGGCGCGGTCGGCGCGGATGTGGTCATGGTGATGTGGTCCGACTACCGCTGCCCGTTTTGCGCCCTCTGGGCGCAGAACACCTACCCCGCATTGAAGCCGTACATCGACGCCGGCACGCTACGCATCGAGCATCGCGACCAGGTGCAGTTCGGTGATCAGTCCCGAACCGCAGCCATTGCCGCCCGGGCTGCTGGCGAGCAAGGCAAGTATTGGGAGTTCTATTCCGCGCTGCACGACGCCGCGCCCACGTCAGGACATCCGGAAATCACCCGGGACGATCTGATCAGTTTCGCCAAGACTGCCGGGGTCCCGGACCTCGACCAGTTCGTCACGGATCTCGATGACGAGCAGTTGGCGGCCGCGGTCGATTCGGACACACAGGAAGGGGCCTCCATCGGAATCAACTCGGTGCCCTTCTTCCTGATCAACCACACACCCATCTCCGGAGCGCAACCAACGGAGAACTTCATCACTGTCCTCGAGGGCAACGGCGCGACCAAATGAGAGACGGGACGACAACAATGACCGCAAGGAAAGCGCGATGGATAGCCCTCGGCGTGGTGCTGGTGTGGCTGGCCATCGGCGGCATCGGGGGTCCCCTCGTGGGCAAGCTCTCATCGGTCCAGAGCAATGACTCGTCCAGTTTCCTGCCCACCGAGTCCGAATCAGTCATGGTGCGCAACCAGGTGGCGAAGCTGAGCGGCAACACGTCCCTGCCCCTGTTGGTGGTGATCCAACGCCCTGACGGGCTGACGACGACCGATCAGCGCGCAATCGGCAAGTGGGTCGGAACGCTCGGGCAATTGCAGGTCGGCGACAAGACCTTGGCGGATTACCTGACACCTGATCAACAGATCTTCCCGGTGCCCAGCCAAGACGGCAAGGCGACCCTGGTCTCAATACCGCTCGATTCCACGAAAGCCAGCGAACCGTTGGGCGATTCGACTCCACTGGCGGAGGCCGTCACCGAGATCCGGGCAGCTGCCGACGCCCTGAAGGCCACGGGTTTGACGGTCCAGGTCACTGGCCCTGGCGGATACGTCGCCGACCTGGTGTCAGCCTTCGCCGGCATCGACGGCGTCCTGTTACTGGTGGCGCTGGTGGTGGTTCTGGTGATCCTGCTGATCGTGTACCGCAGCCCCGTGCTGCCCTTTGCCGTCCTGGTGTCGGCGGTGTTCGCGCTGGGGGCTGCCGCCACCATCATCTACCCACTGGCCGAGTCCGGAGTCATCCAACTGTCCGGACAGTCCCAAGGCATTCTGTTCATCCTGGTGGTTGGGGCTGCGACCGACTACGCACTATTGCTGGTGAGCCGGTTCACAGAAGAACTGCACCCCACCACCGAGACCTGGACGGCACTGAGACGCGCTTGGCGCGGAACGGTCGAACCCATCCTGGCCAGCGGCGGCACCGTGATCCTCGGGTTGTTGTGCCTGCTGCTGTCCAAACTGAGCAGCAACTCCGGCCTGGGACCGGTGGGAGCGCTCGGCATTGCCGGCGCGATGCTGTCCGCCCTCACCTTCCTGCCAGCGCTGTTGATGCTGGGGGGGCGACGGCTGTTCTGGCCGTCGATTCCCCGAACCGACCGACCGGACAGGGGATCGGTGCTCTCCAACAAGCTCGGCTGGCGCAAGGTCTCCGACAACGTCGGCCGACGCCCGCGCACCATCTGGGTCGTGACCCTGCTTGCTCTGGCAGTGGCCGCCGCTTTCGCTCCGACCTTCAGAGCGACTGGCATCACCACGGCGGAGACGTTCCTCACCACTGTCGAATCCGTTGAGGGCAACAGAACCTTGACCGAGCACTTCCCCGGTGGGTCCGGCAGCCCTGTCACAATCATCGCGCCCAACGAGGATGTCGCAGCTGTCACTGCGGTGGTGGCCGCGACACAGGGCATGGCGATGCAAAGCGCTGGTCCGGGTACCGACACCCCATCCGCGGACGGGGTGTCCCTGCTCTACGCAACCGTGACCGCCGACGCGCAGAGCGCCGCCGCCGAGGAGTCCGTCCAGACACTGCGCACCAACCTGGACGCCGTCAGCTCCAACGCACTGGTCGGCGGCAGCACCGCCGAGGCGCTGGACACGCGGGACGCTGCCGAACGGGACAACCGGGTGGTGGTTCCGGCGATCGTCGTGGTGGTCCTGCTGGTGTTGATGTTGTTGTTGCGCGCGATCGTCGCCCCGGTGATGTTGATGGCGTTCAATCTGCTCAGCTTTGCCGCCACCCTCGGCATCTCTGCAGTGATGTTCAACCACGTGTTCAACTTCCCGGGCGCCGATCCCTCGACCACGCTGCTGGGTTTCGTGTTCCTCATCGCTCTTGGCATCGACTACTCGATCTTCCTGATGACACGCGCACGCGAGGAATCGCTCAAGCTCGGAGCTCGAGCTGGAATGCTCAGAGCTCTGACCGTCACCGGCGGAGTCATCACCAGCGCGGGGATCGTACTGGCGTCAACCTTCTCGGCATTGGCGGTACTGCCGCTGCTGTTCCTGGCGCAGATCGCCTTCATCGTCGCCCTCGGCGTACTCGTGGACACGCTGGTCGTGCGCTCCCTGTTGGTGCCGGCGCTGTCAGTCGATCTGGGTAACAAGGTGTGGTGGCCCAGCAAGCTCGGTCGGCAGCCGAATCCCACTCACCCCCGCCGGGCAGCTGCGAGCGGTGCATCAGCCAGCTTCGGCGACAGCGAGGGCCCGAACCATGCGCTCTGATCGGGAGCGTGTCGTGCCAGACCTCACCAAAGTCTTGATCCCTCCGGTCGTGACGGCAGCCGCCATCGGCATACAACGGGCTGTGCACCGCTGGACGCCTTCCAGCCACAGCACTTCCAGCGCCTCGGCGCGCACCCTGTCAACGTCCCTGAGGGGGGCCTCGGCGATGCTCGGACTCGCCGCCGTCGGTGTGATGGCCACCGCCAGCGTGCAGTTCTGGCAACACCACACCACGATCGATCCGCGGCACCCCGATCGGACTCGGGTACTGAACCACACCGGGATCTACGCGCTGAGTCGCAACCCGATCTATCTCGCAGATCTGCTGTTCGTCGCGGCCCACGGCATCCACACCACTCGGGCCAGGTCGGTGCTGCCATTGGCCGGTGCGTGGCTCTGGTTCGATCGGGTGCAGGTCCCACGCGAGGAGACGGCACTACGGGCACGATTCGGCGCCGAGTACGCCGACTACCAGAACCGCACCCCGCGTTGGGCTTGACCCGACCAATGCGGGGAAACACCACCCCACCGGCAATCCATCACGCCACCGTAGGTGCGCCACGCCAATGCTGGAGCGCACGCGTCGCCGCTGAACGCAAGGGTCGACGAGTTCGTGAGGGAGAGCGCGCCAAGCGCCGAGAGCTCAGTCGACGATATCGGCAAAGGTTTGGCAGCGTTCACGCAGCTCGGCCATGCTGCCGCCCGTGGTCGCGCTACCCACCAGAGCGTCATCCAGACAGACCGCCGCAGCCTTACCGGCCGACAGCCAGCGGCGCACCGAGTAGCCTCCCAAACCGCCGCGAGGAACAACGCTGACGTCTGGGGCGAGCGATTGCAGGGTTGCCGGGTAATTGCCGCCCATCACTTCTGCGGGCGTCACCTGAACGGCAGGTGCGCCACTGGCCCACGCGAGGTGGACCTCGTTGGGAGTCAGGGCGGGGGGCATGGTCGGAATCCCGGCCTCCAGCAACTCGACAATCATCTGGTCGTCATGACGATGCGGCAGGCAGAAGGCAGCGCCTGCGTCGATGGCGAGTCGGGCATCCTCGAGGGTTTGCAGTCCGTGCACACCGAAATCGGCACGCAAACCGAAGATTTCCCGCGTCTCGTGCAGGGCATCAATCTGCTTCATCCCGAAAGAGAAGGCGCGGACTCGTTCCTGCACCATCACTTCGACCGGGGCCAACAGGTTGACGCTCACCTCGTCGGGGATAATGGCGATCAGTCGATACTTGGCGACGAATCGTGGCAGTGACAGACGGTCCATCTGCCTATCCTGCCCGCCGGGCGTCACGTTCACCCAACCACGTCCAGGCAACCAGTCCGATCAGTGCCACCAACGCCGCCAGCACCAGCCAACCTCCAGCCCCCGAGGTGAGAGACCGCAGCCGGTTCTCCATCTCGAATTGACCAGCAGCGTCCAGAAGGCCGACGTTCGGGACACCCGTCAGCAAACCGGCGCCCACCAGGATGAAGAGCAGCCCGGTGATGAGCTGACCAACAGTCGTCGTCACCGGCCCCACCTGAATACTCTTCGGCTTGAGCCAGCTCCGCTCACCGAGCCGAAACCTGCGCCACAGCAAGGCGAGCACCACCAGCGGCACCACCATGCCCAGCGCGAAGACCGTCAACAAGACAGCGGCGTAGACGGGATTGCCACCCAGGGCTGCCACGGTGAGCACTGAACCGAGGATCGGCCCGGTGCAGCCGCCCGCAAGACCATAGGTGGCTCCCAGGACAACCACCGCGAAGGGGGTGGTTGCATCGCGCACCGGCCGGGAGCCACCCCGTGACTCCAGCCCCGGGATGCGCAGCATCACGCCACTGGCAGTGAGGGCGCCCAGCAGGATCACCAGCACGGCCGCCGACCGGATGATTGTCTGCGAATTCACCGCCAACCAGCCGACCGAGCCCGCCAACACACCCAGCGGCACCAGTGTGATCAGCAATCCCAGGTAGAACAGCGCGACGCGGCCCATCAGGGTACCCACGTCGGAGAATGCGAAGGCGAAGAAACTGGGCAGCAGCAGAGCCGCGCACGGACTGAACAATGCCGCTACGCCCCCGAGGAAGGCGATCGCGTAGCCGGTGTCCATGTCGCTGAGGCTACCGGTAACCTCAACTAGTGACTGCCCAGACGCTGCCCGAACTGATCATTGGGCAGAACACTGACCCGGACTCGTTGTACGAGGCGTTCGTCGCATGGACCGACCGCCTGCAGATCACGCTGTATCCGCACCAGGACGAAGCAATCATCAACATCCTGACCGGAGCCCACACCATCGTCACGACGCCCACCGGCTCGGGCAAATCGTTGATCGCAGCAGCCGCACATTTCGCTTGCTGGGCCACGGGCGGCCGCAGCTACTACACGGCTCCGATCAAAGCCTTGGTCAGCGAGAAATTCTTCTCGCTGGTGAGCATCTTCGGCGCCCGCAACGTCGGCATGGTGACCGGAGACGCGGCGGTCAATGCCGCCGCGCCGATCATTTGCTGCACCGCCGAAATCCTGGCCAACATCGCCTTGCGGGACGGCGCGAACGCTGCCGTCGACCAAGTTGTGATGGACGAGTTCCACTTCATCGCCGAACCCGATCGGGGTTGGGCCTGGCAGGTGGGGCTGAGCGAACTCCCCAGGGCGCAATTGGTGATCATGTCCGCGACTCTGGGGGACGTCAGCGACCTCGCCGACGCCCTGCAGCGGCGCTCCGGACGATCCGTGGCCGTCGTCTCCGGGGCGGAGCGCCCGGTGCCGTTGGTCTTTCGCTGGGCGCTCACTCCCGTCCACGAGACCGTCGAGGAGATCG
>JAGXHS010000008.1 GCA_024636075.1 Propionibacteriaceae bacterium | reverse complement strand
GGGCACGACGGCAGAACTGCTCACCAGCACGGGCGTGCTCCTGACTACGACGGTCCTGTCCTGGCTCGTCGCCGTGCGCTCGCTGGGCGCGTCGCTCCGATCGTGACCTGGGACCGTCGGCACGAACTCCTCCCCGGCCTGCCGTCCGATGCTGCATGGCACCACGATCGAAGATGGATCACCTGACGGGCGACACGGCTTCCTCTGCGGAGGTGCTCTTGCGGTACGCGTTCGATGCGGTCGACACACGCAATGTGATCGACTCGCGGAGCTCTGGGACGAGCACACCAAGGGCATGTTCCTTGCGCTGGACCTCAGCGATGCCTCACCTCTAGTTCTCCTTCAACGACCTCGACACCGTCGCGGCCGAGCTAAACGGCCGACCGCGCAAGACCCTCGAGTTCATGACACCATCAGAGAAGTTCTCGGAGGCTGTTGCAGCGACCCGTTGAATGCGCACGCGATCCCGGTATGTGCAGAGGGCCAGGCCAGAGTGGCGAGATCCCGCGATCTGACTGGTCATCCGGGTGGTGCCGGTGGATGATGCCGGTGTGTTCTCGGGCTGCCTGGTCACCACCAGCAGATCTCATTCTTCGAGGGTCGCTGTGAGTGCTGTGGGGCCGGGTGGTCTGGGACTCGCGTGGACCGGCGGGGCTGCGCGCTGCGAGCGCCGATCAGTCAGCCTCCGGCTGCGCGTCCCGAACCGGGAGCACGCACTCGTCACTGCTGGCACAGTGAGAGGCGCATTCGTGAAGGATGACACGCAAACTCCTGCAGCGCCCACGCGTTCTCGCAAGCTCGCTCGGAGGTCTCATGTCGTTCTTGGCACCGCTTCTTCGTTCCGCCCACCACCCGCGCCAACCCGCCGGCGCGGGGGCCCTCGGCCGGTCGCTCTGGTGACCGGCGCCAACCACGGGATAGGTGCCGCCACCGCTCGCGTCCTGGCGACCGCTGGGGCCAGGGTTCTCCTGACCGGCCTGCCACTGGAGCAGAGCCGGGACGCGGCCATCCCCGACGCCTACTACGCGGACCGCGCACGTCTTCCGGAAACCGTCGCGGTAGCGATACGGGACGCGGGCGGGCAGGCAGTGGCCGAAAGGCTCGACCTCGCGGGCGACGATGCACCCGCCTTGCTGTTCGACCGTGCCGAGTCGGCCTTCGGCGCCCTGGTCCGCATCCTTGTGCACAACGCATCGTCTTGGGTGGCTGACTCGTTCCTTGGATCCGGGCCTGACCGGCACGACCGCACGATGCGACCAGTGTCTCCCGAGACCTTCGACCAGCAGTTCGCCGTCGACGCGCGGGCGGGTGGTCTGCTGATGGCGGAGTTCGCCCGTCGGCACATCGCCCGAGTCGACGACTGGGGGCGCATCGTCACCTTGACCTCCGGCGGCCCCGACGTGTTCCCCCAAGAGGCGTCCTACGGTGCCGCCAAAGCGGCACTGGACAACTACGCGATGACCGCGGCAGCGGAGCTCGGCAGCCACGGGGTCGCTGTGAATTCCGTGATGCCTCCCGTGACCGACACCGGCTGGGTCACCGACCCGGTCCGGGAGTTGCTAGAAGGGTCATGGACGCTCCATCATGTCGCGTCCGCCGAGGAGGTCGCAGGCGTGATCGCCTGGCTCTGTTCCGACGACGCCTGGCTCGTGAGCGGCAACCGCATCGTCTTGCGGTGAGGACCGGCGGGTCCCGGCGGGCGGTCACCGGCTGGCTTGTGGTCGTGGTGGACATGCTGGTCACGATCACCGACGGGATGTCGAACTGGATCGGCCGATCGATGGGGTCAGACCTCAACGACTTCGCCACTGGTCTTGGCACCGCAGTCGTTGCGCTATCGGTTCCGACTGCCGGGGCGGCGGCCGGGTTCGCGGCGCTGTTGGGTGCGATCGTGGTCGGGTTCGCGACCTTCGTGATCTGGCTCGAACTGGTGCTGCGCCAGGCGGCGATCTACGTGGCGGTGCTGTTCCTGCCGCTGGGGTTCATGGCGATGGTGTGGCCGGCCACGGCCCATTGGTTGCGCCGGCTGGTGCAGGGGCTGGTCGCGATCATCCTGTCCAAGTTCGTGATCGTGGCGGTGATGGCGTTGGCAGCTACCGCGCTGGACACCGACGTCGCCACCGACGGGTACGGCGTGGTGGTCGGTGGCGGTGCGTTGCTTTCACTGGCCGCTTTGGCGCCGTACGTGCTGTTGCGGTTGATTCCGGTGTTCGACGCCGGCATCACCAGCGACCTCGAGGGCACCTTCCGCCGCCCGACCGCCGCGGTCGCTCCGCCGGGAGGCGGCCGCAGCCAGATCGCCCACATGCTCCACCAACGTGTCGGCAGTGGAAGTGGCGCAGCCGGGCCGACCGCAGCCGCGGTTGGAGGAGCAAGCGGGGGCCCGGCAGCTGCGATGCGTGCGGCCGGCGTCGGATCTGCCGGGAAGGCGGGCGTCGGCGCGGTGGCTGGTGGCGCGACGGCCGCAGCCGGGCTCGGGGTGGCAGCGGCTGGGGCCAAGGCGGCACAGGCTGGGCTGGGCGCGGCCGCCCAGACCACCGACCAAGCCACGTCGAAGGCCACGTCGCCGGGGGGTGGTAGCGGCGCCAGGCCCGGCGGCGGCCCGGGAGGGGGTACCGGGTCGGGTGGAGTTCGGAGCCCGTCTGGATCGACGTCAGGGCTGTCGTCGGCCGGCCCCTTGGGCAACGGCTCGACCGGGCCAACTCATCCACCTCGGTGACCGCAGCGCGGGGCTCCCACCGGATACGTACAGGGATGTGGGCCCATGGGGCATGTCGTTCGCCGATGATCAGGATTCCACGGTCTTCCGATCAGGGGGCCGGGCCAACAGCATCGACGGGAATGCGACCATCCGGGAAGCGGTCCAGACCATCCGCGATTCCGACCCACCGGTGCCCAGCGACATGTCGTCCACGACGTCGATCCCAGTCCAGAAGGAGTGTCCATCCGAGGGTTCGACACCGTGCCACGACACCCGAGACCTCGCCTCTGGAACCCTGGCTGCGCGCAAGCTCATCGCGACGGAATCAGCCCCAGACGACGTGGATCGCGCACCGGAGGGGGGTCTCGGATCGACGTCCGCGGCGGCCCAGCGCTCCGCGGCGGCACACTCTTGCCGTGGTCCAGTGGCGGAGGACCGGACTGTGGTCGTGCCTGGGGCCTTGCCAAGAGACCGTCCGGGCCCTGACCCATCGTGCACAAACCGCCCTGCGTGTACGGGGTTGGCCTCACCGACGACCAGCGCGTAATTGTGGATGACCAGACCCCGCTCGACGACCCGATCGCACTGCCGGCGCTTGCGATCCCCGCCACGATCCCGAACCTGGACTACGAACGCATCCCCCGTCGCGGCTCCTCTCGACGACGACGTCGCCAGATCGCCGCCGCAGCCATCTTGGTTGCGGTCATGATTGTCGTGGTCATGGTGGCAACCAACCAGCTCACGCAACCCGGCGCCGCGTCGATCACACCCATCACCTCGCCGTCCCCCGCCACAGCGTCGACGCCACCGGGAACCGTCGCGACGGAACCGTATGCGTCCGCCACCCACGAGTCACCATCGGCGGACATCAAGTCGGACCCACCCTCAGTCGCGGAGTGGGGGCCGTTGGCGGTCGCCGACATCGATGAAGGACGAAAGGAAACTGCGTCGGGCCGCCTGGCGTTGGTCGACGGGTGCGTCATGCTTCGGACCGACGATGGTCTTCACTTGCTGGTGTGGCCCCAGGACCGAACCCGGTGGGACGACGAGCAGCAGGCCGTGGTCTTCCTCGACGAGCCGGACCAGGAAGAGGTCCTCGTGATGGGGTCGGTTGTGCACTTCGGGGCCGGCGGCGCGGGTCCGCCGGAGGCGGAACAGACCGTGCAGGAGACCCTCGGCGCCGTGGATTGGGCCAGCCCGCCGGACCCGGGCTGTGATCCGGACGGTGTGCGGTTCATCGGATCGGTGTGGATCGACTACGAGCCGCCGGTGGAGCTCCCGACACCTCCTCTGTCCGCCCAGCCGACGGGATCAGAGATGCTGCAACTCACGGTGGCGCTGGACAGGGCGGCGCTGGGCAGCGAGCATGCCCTGCAGATCCGCCTGGACGACGACACGATCGTCGACGGTGCCTTTGCCCGTGGCGAGAGCATCCGAACGGTCGTCTACCACTACGACCTCGACCTTGAGCCCGGAACGCACCTGCTCGAGGCAGTTGGCACCTCGGGCCAGGTCCTGGCGGAGGTCCGGATCGACACCGCCAAGCACGAGGTGGTGGTGCTGAACGTCCTCGCCGACGGAGCGCTCGAGTGGGACCGATACACCGAGAAGGTTCTGTTTCCGAGTTGATCCGCAAGCGGGTTGATGGGCCCCGCACGGTCACCCGACTATCCAGGCTCTTTGGAAGTTGGCGGGCTCAGGGTGGCGTCGGATCGGAAGGACACAGGGATTCCGTGAGACTGGAGGTGTCTAACGCCATCCAACACTGCAGTCCCTGTGTGCCTAGCCCAGCGTCCCCCGACGCCACCCCCGACCCCCCCAACCTCCGAGGCGCCAGCAATCGGCTGCGACCTGACGCAACCATCCAGTTGGCAGACGCGTCTCACCCTATGGCCGCACAGTCCTTCCTAGCCGATACCGAGATCGGCAGCGGGGAAGCCTAGGCGAACGACGTGGCCTTTGATCGAGCCAATATGGCCCAAACGGCGATGGTTGACTCGCGACAGAACTCGTAGGGGAGTAGATAGTTGAAATAGGACTTACCCCCAATAAAAGGCACCCCCTTGTATTTGGTTCGCACCTCCTCAAACCATGGTCAGTCTAAGAGCGCTATCCGGATCGCAACCATGGCAACAGCCTTGGCATTGATCTCCGTGATGATGCCCTTCTATTCCTCCTCAGCAAGCGCAGACAACTACAGAGGTGCTACAGGAAACACCGGGTGTCAGGGACTCAATCGACAAGACAACTCTACCATGACTTGGTATCGAGGCGGTCTGACAAGCGCCATGCATCACGCTGTAGGCGATGTCATGGTCAATGATGTCGACGCCACCAATATCAATCGCCAACCGGAGGAGTCTCAGCAGACTTTAAATACAGATGTCGTATTGTACGATGACAATTACACCACTGAAGTCTGCGGATTCGACTGGCATCCAGACTCGGACGGAGATGGCGAGTCAACTATCGCTCACGCCGAATGCATGAGTCTGACTCCCATTGATCGATGCCAACGATTCATCATCCGATTTGACACAAGCTTCACCAACTCAACACACGTTGCCACGAGGAAAACTCTTGCTTGCCATGAGATCGCACATACCTTCAGTCTGGCGCACATTGACAAAGGCTGTTTGCCCCGTATACTTCCATCAAATAGCCACTTTTTTGCTACGCACAATAGACAACACATCAACTGCTTTTGTCAGAATCCGTAGCAAGTGTGCCCTACTTCTGAAAGGATCCTTGATGGTTACACGTAGACGGACAACATGTGTGCCGGTCGTTGCGATCACCACCGTGTTCTTGGCCGGGTGCGCGGTGAGCAGCGACGACATATCGGCGACGAACGCAGCCGCTGAACCCCCGTCCAGCGCGACTTCTTCACCCACCATCACTCCTGACGAGACGCAATCATCCGTGTCCGAACGAGCCAACAGCCTCTGGGATCAGATCTACGGTCGCAACCAGGCCGTCGCCAAGACTGGTAGCGGGATCTACCAAACGCCTGTTCGAGCAATGCCCCAGATGCGCTACACTATCGATGGCGAGGAGCCAATCTCGATAGCCGAGGCCTACGTTGCCGGACAAGTCGTGGCGGTCGAGCCAGGAAGAAGCTTCCGGTGGTCCTACCAGGACGAAATGGGCGACGGGCCCGCGACGAAGCACGAGCTGGAGTTCGAGGCCGCGGACGCCCAGGCCTCGACGATTCACCTGGTCATGACCATCGATCGGGCCATCGTCGATCCGGACGCGTCCGAAGGCGTCCACCAGGACCTGACTGCCGGGTCGACGGCGACGCTGGGCGTCGTTCTTGCCGCCCCGCTCGATCTGGACTCGATCCGCTCGGAGTTGGTTGGCCAGCAGACGCAGTTGGCGGGTCTGGTCTATGACTGGGAGTTCTTCGACTACGCCGACAATGTCTGGGCTGTCGGCAATGACGGCATCCAGCTCGGCCGTATCCGAGACGAGGTCGTGGAGTTCCCCGCGCTCCGGTACGAAGGCGGCCCCGAAGACGTTGAGGGTGGCAGTTACACCCAGCCCGAGGGTCCGAACGGGCCTAAGATCTTCACCGTCCCGGTCGATGTTCTGGAAGCGCCCCAAACTGGTGAACCAGAGGAGTTCACCTCCGACCCAGACACGGGCCAGTTGAGCCCGGTGACCTAATGGGGCCCCAAGTTCACGGGCGTGCCGGGGTGACGGTGTGCTGCGAGGTACTGCGGGATGACGAAGTCCGTCGGCATGACAGGCCCTTCCGCTGCGCCTCGATCGCGGCTCAGACAAGCCCTCCGAGGGACCCAGACTACGTCCGGCTTCCCGTCTAACGGGAGGCCATTCATACGAGAACATCGCGTAGATGGGCCAGTTCACTGCGATGATGGCAGGCCACGCCGCACGCACGCCGGATGACATCGAGAAGTACTGAGAGGTGTCGTGCACAAACCCCCCTGTTGCAATACTCCGATGCCCCACAACCCATGGGTTTGTGGGGGTGGTTGTTGGACGAGTTCTGGCACAGACCGCCGACACGGCCTAAAAACGATCCGTTCTGACACACGCGAGGTGAGAGATCTTGTCGCCAAGTCGTCAGCCTCACGCGCCCACGCCGAGGTCCCCGCTCAGGGAGGTCGATGTCCCGTCCCCGGGACTCGGGCGGCCCCGCCACGCTGGTGGGACGGTGGAAGCCTCCCGACGGCAGCGGGTGTCGGGTTTCGCTCAGACGTCAGGTCGCCGTGATCGGGGGGGCGAGCTGCGCGAGCCGGGGACGGCGAACCGGTCGGTGTTGCGCGGAGCTGGCCGAAGTTTGACCGCCGCGAGTTTGTCCGCTGGACCGCCCAGCGCAGCCACGGGCGAAGCGGTGGTGGGTCGGTGAGGTTGGGTCCGGTCCCATCCCCGCACACGGGCTTGTGCGTCAGACGTCGATGCACACCTCGGACAGGTTCAAGCCACGGATGCGGCAATACCCCGCGATTGCTTCGTTGACGAGGGCGTCGAACACCCCGGCGGCGATCCATGCGTAGCGTCGCCGTCGCATGGAGGCGACCCTTCATCATGGTCGGAGGTTTGGAGGCACTTACGGCCCATAGG
>JAGXHS010000114.1 GCA_024636075.1 Propionibacteriaceae bacterium | reverse complement strand
GTGGTGGACGTGTGCATCCGGGCGCCCTCAGCGACAGCCTTCTTCGCCAGCAGGTCGTCGAAGTCGGAACGTGGCCGCACCAGCCCGTAGTTGGGGAAATCGGCGAGCTCCGGCCAGGGCATCTCGAACGGCTCGCCGCGGCCACCGTAGATGCGCAACCCCTTGTTGCGCAGCCAACCGGCCTCTTCGCTGGTGTCGATGCCCAGCCGGATCAACTGCTTGGTCGCCCGCGGAGTCAAGCCGTCGCCACACACCTTGTCGCGCGGGAAATCGGCCTTGTCGAGCAGCAGCACATCCAGACCTCGACGAGCCAGGTGGATGGCGGTGGACGAGCCTGCCGGTCCGGCGCCAACGACGATGACGTCTGCCTCGTCCGAGTGCGGGGCGAGGGTCATGTGTCATCTCCAACAGGGGTGCGCGGTCGGCGGGCGCCCACGAGCAGCGCAATTCCCAGTGATTCTAGGCCACCCGGGCCAACTGCCCAAAAGACCCTCCAGGGCTGCACCACAAGGGGGAACAAGGTGATTTCCGCAAGTTGTTCGTTGTCTATTTCAACGAACAACTCTGGGCTGCGTGCCAAGCACCCATGACGTCGATGGGAGTAACATGCGCCAAGTGTTGAAGAATCCCGGTGGGTCACGGCTGCGCGCACGCACCGTCATCATCGATGATCCCGGACCACTTGAGGCCTATCTGACCGAGCAGTCCTCGTTCGCCTTTCTGCGGCGCGGCGAGGGATTTGTGGCCCTGGGTGAGGTGGCGCGGTTCGAGACCGACTCATTGGACGCTGCGGACATCTGGTGGGATAACACTCGACAAGAGATCGAGAACGACACCGAGCTCTTCGGGGTTCGAGGCACCGGCCCGATCGCCGTCGGCTCCTTTGCCTTCGACCCCGACCACAGTTCGGATCCGTCACGGCTGATCATCCCCGAGATTGTGCTGGGGCGCCGAGGTGACCTGTGTTGGATGACCCGCGTCTTCCGGGGTGACGCGCTGCAGCAGATGCCCGCGGTTCAGCCACCCCCGATGCGGCCGGCCGGCATCGCCTACGCCGACGGTGGCATGAACGGGCCGGCATGGGAATCGGCGGTGGCCGAGGTGGTGCGCCTGATCCAACGCGGCGGTGCGGACAAAGTGGTGCTCGCGCGCGACATCATCGCTGCCTCACCGGAGCCCATTGACCCGCGCTGGATCGTCCGCCACATGGTCAGTGAATACGGGGATTGCTGGACCTACCTCGTCGACGGTCTGGTCGGCGCCACCCCCGAGATGCTCATTCGCCTCGAAGGAGGCCTGGCCACCAGCAGGGTGCTGGCCGGCACGCTGCGGCGCAGCGCGCTGGGCGATTCGGACGGAACAGCCCTGGCGGCTGCTCTGTCCACGTCCAGCAAGGATTTGGCGGAGCACGAGTACGCGGTGCGTTCGGTGGCTGAGGCCTTGGCCCCTTACTGCCACGGGATGAGCGTTCCCGAGGCCCCCCATGTGGTCTGGTTGCCGAACGTGATGCATCTGGCCACCGACATCGCTGGCGCTGTCGAGCCCGGACCGTCGTCGTTGGCGCTGGCGGCGGCGCTGCATCCTTCGGCTGCTGTCTGCGGCACACCCACCCACACGGCCCTCGACATCATCAATGAGGTCGAGGGCATGGATCGCGGTCGTTACGCCGGGCCGGTGGGCTGGTTGGACAGCACCGGTGAGGGTGAATGGGCACTCGCGCTGCGTTGCGGCCAGATCGATCCCACAACTCCCGATGAGATCCACCTGTTCGCCGGCTGCGGCATCGTGGCGGACTCCCGACCCGACGAGGAACTCGCCGAGACGGTGGCCAAGTTCGTGCCGATGCGCGATGCCCTGGAGAAGTGACGCCCGACGCCCCCGGCGCTGCGACGCCAGCTGGTTCGTTCAGCGACCGCGAGTGATCTTCACCTTGTCGCCGCCGCCCGTGGAAGAGGACTTCTTCTTCTGCTCCTCCATCTGGCGCTTCTGATCCTCCTGCATCTCCGCCAGTGACTCCCGATCGAGGCCACCGCTGCGCAGGATGCTGAAGGCGATCAGCGCGATCACCAACGAGATCCACGGGGACCATCCGACGATCACCGGGAAGGTGACCAGCGCGACGATGTCGAATCCCCTGATCAGGTTGATCAGCAGACCGGGCGGCATGGCACCCATCTGGGTGGCGAGCATCGGCTTGCTGTAGTCGGCGCTCTTCGCGCTGACCCAGCGAATGGCGGCGAGCAGACCGGCGATGGCGGTCACCAGCGCGATCTGCACGGCTCGCACCGGGGAATTACCGGCTTCCTCGGTACTCACGCCCAGATACGCCGGAATCACGGCCATCGCCCAGATGGCAGTCAACACCGAGGGCGCCACCGAAGCGGCGGTGCGGATCTCACCGGTGTTGTAGGGAAACGCGCGCGCCAGCCCCTTGGTCCGGCTCAGCACCCGCAGCGTGGAGAAGAACGGAATCAGGGCGGCCATCAGCACCAGGGCCGATATCGGGGCGTTCAGCGGACCCAGGCCGAGCGCCTGCACCGCGTAGGGAACCACCACGCTGACCGCGAGCAGGAACAGCGGCTTCGGGTATCGGATCAGTCGTTGCACGTCGCGCCAGACCAGGGCCCGTAGTCCGATTCCTCGGCCGCGAGTTGGTTTCACCCGGCCACGCTCCATCGCTTCGCGTTCCACCAGGATGTCGCGGACCAACCCGAAGTCCAGCGCGAACGCGGCGCCCTGCATCCCGGAGACGAGTGATCCACCGCTGGTGAGTCGTGACCGTCGGATGCGGTTCAGCCGGTGGATCGCGACGCCGGCACCGACGATTCCGAGCACCAGGCCGACTCCGGAAAGGATCAGCGCCAGCCGGATCGAGAACTCGTCGGTGACTCGAATGTCCACCCAGCCGGCAGCTGTGGACACCACAATCACCAGCACCACAACACCAGCCAGCGAGACGACAACCTGCAACAACTTGACCGTCCAGCGGCGCTCGGCCCCCTGCTCCGCCGCGGCGAAAGCGGTGACGCCTGCGGCGCTGAGCCCGGTGGCTGCGCTCCACGCCAGGATCGCGGGCCCTGACGAGCCGGTCAGTGCCGCCACCAATGCGCCCAGCACCAAGCCGCTGACCAGTGCCGCACCGAGGGCCATCCAGAGCCGACGGACCAGCAACTTGCCCCGTTGTAGCGGGGCATCCATCAACCAGAAGCCCTCCGCGGCCGAGGCCAGCACCGGTCCGAACATCCGCGCCGCAGCGAGTGTGAGCACAAGCAACCCGGCCACCGCAGCCCAGGGCAGCAAACTGCGACCAGAATTGCATGACGCCGTCGAGCAATCCGCAGCCACTTGTTGGGCGTGCACGATCGCCGACACCACCATGGCAGTGATCATCGCCGCGGTGAACACGGCGACGTACCCGTCGGAGATGGCCTGACGCAAGTTGCGGGTGGCGCGACCTCGCCGCCAGTCCTTCATCAACAGCAACAACTGCTTCTCGTCCACCTCGTGGGTGGGCATCAGATCGATGTGCGCATTCGAGGGTTCGTCGTCCAGATCAGGTGACTCGAGGTCGAGTTCTTCGTCATTCGGCAACTGATCGCTCATTGGGGGGCCCCGACCCGGACGATGCGACACCCGACCGCCTCCACCAGAGACGGCTCGTGGCTGGCCATCACGATCGCCAGCCCGTGGGCCCGCTCCTGCCTGAGCCGCTCCCCCAGCCACTGCACTCCCTCCACGTCGAGTCGCTGCTCCGGCTCGTCGAGGATCAGCAGTTTCCGGGGACGCACGAACCCGGTGGCGAGGGCCAACCGTCGACGCTGGCCCGAAGAAAGGGTGCCCGGCAGCTGGCCGGACTGCGGCACCAACTGAACCTCCTCGAGCACCTCGTCGACCAGGGCGTCCGCGTCGTCGAGTCCGTGCGCCCGGGCAAGCAGGTCGAGATGCTCGACCACGCTCAGGTCGGGGAAGAAGTCGAGGTCGTCGATCACGGTTGCCACCGCGCGACGCATCTCCGGGTTCGTCTCGCTCATCTTCTGCCCGAGCACCTCGATGGTGCCCTCGGTGGGACGATCGGCACCCACCAGGCATCGGAGGATCGTCGACTTGCCGGCGCCATTGCGCCCGGTCAGCGCGACGGCTTCACCCTCGCTGACGGTCAGGTTGAAGTTGTCAACGATCACCACGTCGCCGTAGGACTTGGTGAGGTGTGAAACCTTGAGCACGGTCTTGCGTTTGGCCATGCGACCATTGTGCCCATCGGAGCCCAACTCCCCCAATCGCCGGGGTGTGCAAAGCTGGAGCAATGCTGGAAACGCGTGCCTCCCTCGCCAAGCGCCGCCACGACGTGGCGATGATGTTCGATGGCGTCGCCCGTCGATACGACCTGATGAACGACCTGCTCAGCCTGGGCGCTGATCGTCAGTGGCGCCACGACGTGGTGGACGCGGTTGACCCCTCGCCGGGGCAGCGGATTCTGGACCTCGCTGCTGGGACCGGCACTTCGTCGGTGCCCTTCGAACGGGCAGGTGCACAGGTCTTCCCGACTGATCTGAGTCTCGGGATGCTGCAGGTCGGCAAACAACGCCAACCGCAGCTCGCCTTCGTGGCTGGTGACGCACTGCAACTGCCCTACGCCGACAATTCCTTCGACGCGGTCAGCATCAGCTTCGGGTTGCGCAACGTCGAGAACACGCTGGCGGCGCTGATCGAGTTGCGTCGGGTGACGAAGCCGGCTGGCCGGGTGGTGATCTGTGAGTTCTCCCGCCCGACGTGGGCACCGTTCGGTGCGGCCTACGGGTTCTACCTGGAGCGAGCGGTGCCCGCGCTGGCTGGGTTGTCCAGCAATCCCGCTGCGTACAGCTACTTGGCGGAATCGATCCTGGCCTGGCCGGACCAGCCGGGGTTGGCCGAGTTGATGGTCAGGGCAGGCTGGCGGGCGGTCGGCTGGCGGAACCTGTCCGGCGGGATCGTGGCACTGCACCGGGGATGGGCCGGTGACTGAGCCCACCCGACGTGTCGTGCTGGACGCCTACGCGGCAGGAAGTTGCCCGGTCAAGATCCAGAACCGGTACGACCCCGCGATCGAGGCACCCGGGGAGGGCGCCAGTGATGCCTTGTTGGAGGTGTTCGCGGGCGGCAAGGCATTCGAGTACGAGGTCCTCAGCGAACTGATCCGCGTCTGCGATGATGTCGCGGACCTGCGCAGCGCTGGAAGGCCCCAGTGGGACCTGTTGCAGGCCCGAACGACCGAGGCGGTCGCCGCGGGAACCTCGGTGATCCTCGGCGCCGCATTGCCGATCGATCTGGCGGGTCATCGACGCGGCCAGGCCGACATCCTGATCCGCGATGAACAGCGCCCGGACGGTCGTCCCGGATATCTGCCCGTCGAGGTCAAGCGACACCGGGTGATCGAGCGCCAAGGCCCGCGCGGCACGAGGGCGGGTCGCTTCAGTCGATTGGCGGAACCCGTGCACGCCAGCGGTTTCGACAGCCTGGACTGGGTCTTCAAGACGAGTCGTGAGCGCGACCTGCTGCAGATGTCCCAATACTGGCGGTTGTTGGAGGCAGCTGGCTGGTCGGCGGGCGGTGAACCGCGGGGGGGAGTGATCGGCACCGACACCATTCCCGATCTCGGCCAGGAATGGCTGGTGACCTGGGTGCGGTTGGAGGAGAAACTCGTACGAACCTTCTCCCGCACCTCGGAGCAGGGCTGGCGGCTGCGGAGTCCGTTGGAACGCTACGACCACGAGCATGGATTCCGGGTGAGTGTGGCCCAGCGCGCGTTGAGTTCGACGCAGGACCCGAGCGCCGCCCCGATGGTCACTCCGATTCGCATTCGGGAATGCGACCGGTGCGAATGGTGGCAACGTTGCCTCCCGCAGTTTCACGAGGAGGACTTGTCGCTGCGTATCGACAAGTCCCCGCTCGACGTCCGCGAGATCAGCGCGCTGCGACGCTTCGGGATCACCACCATCACTGACCTCTGCGCGGCTGACCTCGACGGACTGATGGCGGACTACTTGCCTGAAGTGAAGCACCGCGACGGAGCTGAATCCAGACTGCGGTTGGCGGCCCGCCGGGCTCGGCTGATGGCCGCTGGCACCGAGCTGGAAAAGGTCACCGAGGACCCGATCGAGGTACCCGGAGGTAGCCTGGAAATTGATCTCGATCTGGAGACCTCGGCGGATGGGCGGGTGTACCTGTGGGGCTTCTGCGTCGATGACCTCAGCGGTGCGGACCCCGAGTTCGTCAGTTTCGGAGTCTTCAGTGATCTTGGTTTTGCGGCTGAGATCGCCCTGATGCGCCGGGCGCTGACGTGGCTCGACGGGTTGATCGCCGAGCACGGTGACCTGCGAATATTCCACTACTCGGATTTCGAGACGGTAAACATCCGCCGGCTGGCCGGCAGATCAGGTGACCGCGAGCTCAGGCGGCTGGCCGCCCGGGTGATCGAGCACTGCGTCGATCTGTTCCCGTTGGTGCGGCAGAACTTCTTCGCCGTCCGTGGTCTGGGGCTGAAAGTGGTCGCCACCGTCGGCGCAGGTCACACCTGGCGCGACGAGGACCCAGGCGGTCTGAACTCGCAGCGATGGTTCGATGAGGCTGTCACCGCCGAGGACCCGGACGTTCGCGCGGCAGCCGCGCAGCGGGTGCTGGACTACAACGAGGACGATGTCAGGGCCACCCATGCTTTGCGTGGCTGGCTCCGCGCCGGCGCCCCCCTCTGAGTGCAGCAGCCTCTCGTCAGCTCACAAATGGCTCAGCTGCTGGTCCAGTTCACGACGACGGGAACGCTGGATGCGCAACACCAGCACCTCCGGACCGCTGGGCGCCAGCCGTAGCCGCATGCCCAGCTCTTCGAGATCGGTCACGTGATGCACCTGCCAGCCGTATCCAGCCGCAACGGCAGCGATGTCCACCTGGTGCGGAGTGCCGAAGACCTTCTCGAACGAGTCCGCGTAACACGCTGCCCCCTGTTCCAGGCTGTGGAAGATGCTGCCGCCGCGATCATCGGCGACCACCACCCGCAGCGCCGGTCGGGTCTCGAGGTCGCCCAGCCACAAGCCACCGACGTCGTGCAGGAAAGTGATGTCCCCGACCAGTGCGGTCGTCGGTTGCCCGGTGGCCAGCTGGATGCCGACAGCCTTGGAGATGGTGCCGTCGATGCCCGACAAGCCTCGGTTTGCCCACGTGGTGGCCGGCGTGTCACTGATGGCCGCCAGGTCGGCATCCCTGATCGGGTTCGACGCACCGAACACCAGGTGCTGCCCGGTGGTGACTCGCTGGGCCACCAGCTCGGCCAGTTCCCAACCCCCGGGGTCGCGGTCCCCGGCTGACTGCTCCAGTTGAATCCGCAGCCGGTGGTCCGCCAACCGCCACTGGTTCAGCCAGTGCTCATCGCCTGGCGCGGGCACCACACCGTCGGTGACGTGGCGGGCTCGGTGACCTGTGTCATGCCACGGGGCGCGATCGCTGACGACCACCAGCTCGATGTCATCGCGGGTCAACAAACCGCTCACCGCTCGCGACAGGGTCGGGTGCCCGATCTGGATGACGCGTTCGATGCGCTCGGACAGGTCATCAATGCCCAACAGCACCCGGTAGCAGGAGATGGCGTTGTCACCGCCACGGGCATTGCTGCTCGGTTCAGCGAACAGCGGCAGCCCCGCGGACTCGGCGAGCGCGCGCGCCCGGCTGCCCTGCTCCGGGGTGGCATCACCGACCAGAACCACGGTGCGGCGATCATCCAGCTCGATCGTTCCGCCGGCGTCACCCGCCGGGCTCACCGTGAGCTCCCTCGACTTCGGAGCCGGCGGCTCATCCGACGATGCCGGGTCCGGGTCGGTTGTCCCGGATGGCAGCAGTGGAGCACTGAACTCCAGATTGAGCTGGACCGGCCCCGGATTCCTCGTGCGGACACCGCCGGCGGTGACCACCGTTCGGGCAACGGCGGCAGCCCAGGCCGCAGCCGAGCCTGATTCGCTGGACAATCGTGCCGACGCCAGTACCTGGTGTCCGAACAGGTTGGCCTGGTCCGCGGTCTGGTTGGCGCCGGTGCCGACCGTCTCCGCGGGTCGGTCGGCACTGATCACCACCAACGGCAGGCCCGCGTGACGCGCCTCCATCACCGCCGGCATCAGGTTGCCGACAGCTGTGCCGGAGGTGGTCACGACAGCCACCGGACGACCCGTCGCCTTGGTGAGACCGAGTGCGACGAATCCTGCGGAACGCTCATCGATCAGCACCGGCAAGGTCAGCTGACCCGCGGCCGCTGCCCGCGCCAATGCAATCGACAGCGGGGCGTTGCGCGATCCCGGGGAGAGCACGACGTGCTCGATCCCGAGGGCGAGGAGTTGGGCGACGACGGTTTGCGCCAACCGCAGGGAGTTGTTCATGTCGGCTTCCGATCGGGGTGTCCGGCAAGATGGCAGACCTCCAGCAACCTGGCGTCCCAACGCTGCGCAGTCTGCTCGTCGGCGGCGAGACGCTGTTCTGCATCCGATTCCGGCGTCACCGACCGCACTCTGATGACACCGCCGGACTCGACCAGAGGATCGTCGGTGACGTCGGCGTCGAACAGCCGGACGGTGTTCAATCCGCAGGCGAAGGGCAACTCCGGCAACGCGGCGGCCAGCGCCAGACCCATCGAGATACCCACCGAGGTCTCCAGGGCCGATGAGACCACCACCGGTAGCCCGAGTTGTTCAGCCACCTCGAGGCATCTGCGCACTCCACCCAGAGGTTGCACCTTCAGCACCGCGATGTCGGCGGCTGCCAGTTCCCTGACGCGCTGCGGGTCACCGGTGCGGCGAATCGATTCGTCCGCCGCAATCGCCACATCGAGGTGTTGCCGGGCCAGTAGGCGGCGCAACTCGGCGAGTTCCTCCACCGTGCGACACGGTTGTTCGACGTACTCCAGGTCGAATCGGCTCAGGGCCCGCACTGCCTGCAGGCCCTGTTCCACGCTCCACGCCCCGTTGGCGTCGACGCGCACCGTGCCGTCACGGCCGATGGCCTGCCTCACGGCGGCGACCCGGTTGATGTCGTCGTCCAACGTCTGGCCCTGTTCGGCCACCTTCACCTTGGCTGTCCGACAGGCCGACGCGCTGACGATTCGTTGGGCGGCCTCTGGAGCCACCGCCGGCACCGTCACGTTGACCGGGATCACGGTGCGCACCGCTGCCGGGAACCCCTCGAAGCACGCCTCGAGCGTGGCGGCGAACCAGTTGGCCGACTCTCGGGCATCGTACTCGACGAAAGGGCTCCATTCGCCCCAGCCGGCTGGGCCGCGCAGCAGCATCCCCTCTCGCCGGGTGAGACCACGGAAGCGGGTCCGCAGACCGATGGAGTAGACCCACCGGGGCAGGCTCCCGACCGCACCAACGAGCTGGTCGTCAGGCACTGCCGATCACCACCCCGACCAGCAGGCCGAGACCACAGAACAGCTCGGCGATTCCGGTCAGTTTGAGCACCCGCACCAATTCGAGGCCAACGACGCCACTCGCGATGATCCGGGCAGCTGGAGCCAACGGGGCCAGCATGGCCAATGCCAACAACGCCCACCAGGTCGTCAGGGCGACCACACCGAGCACGCACACCGCCGCAACCACCAGCAACAGCAGGTAGAACAGCCGGGTGCGTCGATCGCCCAGTTTCGTGGCCAGGGTGCGTTTGCCGACGGTCGCGTCGGTCGGGGCGTCGCGGAGGTTGTTGGCCACCAGGATCGCGCAGGCCAGCGAACCGATCCCGGTTGCCGCCAGCACCGTCGCGACGTCGAGGGTGTCGGTCATCACGTACGTGGTACCGCAGACAGCGACCAATCCGAAGAAGATGAAGACCATCACTTCACCCAGGCCGTGGTAGCCGTAGGGATGATCGCCGCCGGTGTAGAACCAGGCAGCCAGAATGCTGAGTGCACCAAGAGCCACCAGCCACCAGTGCTGAGTGATCAACACCACCACCAATCCGGTGATCGCCGCGAGGGCGAAGCAGCCGAACGCAGCCGCCCGGACCACCGCTGGGGAGGCGGCACCCGAACCCACCAGCCGTTGCGGACCGACCCTGTCGGTATCAGCGCCCCTGGTGCCATCGGAGTAGTCGTTCGCGTAGTTGACGCCCACCTGCAGGGCGAGCGCGACCACCATCGCGAGTCCAGCCAGGGTCGGACTGGCCAGCCCCCGGGCGTGCGCGGTGGCGGTTCCCGCAAACACTGGGGCGACAGCTGCCGGCAGGGTGCGTAGCCGTGCGCCCTCCACCCATTCAGCAACGGTTGCCACCTGTGCGCCTCCAGTACTCGTGGTCAGGATCGGGCCAGCTCTCGGGTTGCGATCCGACGGGCTTGCAGACGATCGATCTTGCCAGAGTTCGTCAACGGCAGTCGCTCCAGGTGCAGCACGTGGCGTGGCAACGCAGCCGCGGGCAGTTCGTGAGCCAGCACAGCGCGCCACCACGCGGTGTCTCGAAGGTCTGTGGTGAGCATGACCACGCAGGTTCCCCATTCCTCGTCATCGACGCCGACCACGACACAAGGCTGGTCGGTGTGCCCGGCCGCCGAGCGCTGCACCTCGGCGAGATCGACCTTGACACCTCCCGAGATCACCAGTTCGTCCACCCGACCGATGATTTGCAGCGTACCGTCGGGCGTCCAGCGGCCGCGGTCCTGACTGTGCACCGTCTGCGCATCGAGAGTTTCAGCGGTCAACTCAGGGCGCAGCCGATAGCCGCTGAACACCATCGAGCCACTCAGACTGACCCGTCCCGTCGCGGACAGTTGCACGGTGACTCCCGGCAACGGCTGACCGTCCCAGACACAGCCCCCACAGGTCTCGCTCATCCCGTAGGTGGTGATGACCCGCAGCCCGGCTGATTCGGCCGCCGACAACAGAGCTGGCCGGGCCGGGGCCCCTCCGAGCAGGATCACCGACATCGCGCGCAGCCGAGCCGTCAACCGCTCGTCGCCCAGCGCCCGATGCAGTTGAGTGGGCACGAGAGAAATGGCATCACCGCCCGACGTCGGCAACAGATCGCTCAGGTCAGACGCCACCAGTCGTGGCTCGCGACCAGCAGTCTGCGCCCGCACCAGAACCATCAGACCCGCCACGTAGTTCAGTGGGAGCGCGCAGTGCCAGGTCAACTCTCCCAACCTCTGCTGTGCCATCTGCGCGGACGCCCGCAGCGCTTCTCGACCAAGCACCACCCCCTTCGGCTCACCCGAACTACCCGAGGTGGCAAGCACCACCGCGGCGCCTGGCTCGGTCACGGGTGCTTCCGGCTGCAACATCGACACGATCGCCTTGCGCCCCGACGCGGGGGCATCGACCGGTACTGGTGCCAGCACGAACTCACCTTCAAGGGCGCGCGGCAACAGCGTCGGCACCTCGTCCGGGCGGCAGACCCGCAGCTCCATCGCACTCCCCTCCCTGACGTACACCACTGACCAGCAGCTTAGGGCGGCTCCCCGCCGTCGCCACGTCGCCTCCCCGCAGGAGCGATCGCCTGTGACGCCCGACCACCGGGGTTGGAACAACGTGCGCATTCGGCCACGCCATCTGCACCTATGTCACGCATCCGTGCGTTTCGCGGGTCCGGACGCCTGCGCGGTGATTTGATGGGCACATGAAGAAACTCATCAATGATGTCGACACAGTTGTCGCCGACGCCCTTCGGGGAATGGAAGCCGCACTCTCGGACCGGTTGCGCTTCGATCACGAGAACAAGGTCATCCTGCGGAAAGATGCGCCCAAGCAGGGCAAGGTGGGATTGGTTTCCGGCGGTGGATCGGGACATGAGCCGATGCACGGTGGGTTCGTGGGCTTGGGCATGCTGGACGCTGCCTGTGCCGGTGAAGTGTTCACCTCCCCGGTGCCTGACCAGATGATGGCCGCGACGGCCGCCGTCGACGGTGGAGCGGGCGTGCTGCACATCGTGAAGAACTACACCGGTGATGTGATGAACTTCGACATGGCCGCCGAAATGGTCGCCGAGGCCGAGGGCGTGCGGGTGGAGAGCATAGTCACGAATGACGACGTCGCCGTGCAGGACTCCCTCTACACCGCAGGTCGGCGTGGCGTTGGCGTCACCGTTCTGCTGGAGAAGATCGTCGGTGCTGCCGCCGAACAGGGTCGCGATCTTGACGCACTGCTGGAATTGGCCAAGAAGGTCAACGGCGGCGGCCGCTCGATGGGTGTGGCGTTGACCTCGTGCACCGTGCCGTCGGCTGGTGAGCCCACTTTCTCGTTGGAGGAGGACGAGATGGAACTGGGCATCGGTATTCACGGTGAGCCTGGCCGTGAGCGGGTCAAGCTGGGCTCCGCCCGCGAAGTCGCCGGAATGTTGGTCGAAGCGATCCTCGCCGACCTCGACTTCACCGGTTCGCCGGTGATCGCCTTCGTCAACGGACTTGGGGCCACCCCCCTGCTGGAGCAGTACCTGATGTACGGCGAGATCGCCAGGATCCTCGAAGGCAATGGCATCACGATTGCACGCAACCTGGTCGGCAGCTACATGACCTCGCTGGACATGGCGGGACTGTCTGTCACTCTTTTGCAGGCTGACGACGACATCGTGAAATTGTGGGATGCTCCTGTCAATACTCCCGGACTGAGGTGGGGCTGCTGATGAGCACGTTGGACGCGCAACTGATGGCCAATTGGATGGCCGATCTGCACGGTGTGATAGACGTCAATGCGAAGATGTTGACTGATCTCGACCGGCAGATCGGCGATGCCGATCACGGCTCCAACATGGCCCGCGGCATGAAGGCCGTGGCCGCGCTGGATGCGGGCAACTTCGACAGCGCGGCCGCCTATCTGAAGAAGGTCGGCATGACCTTGGTCAGCACAGTCGGCGGCGCGGCCGGACCTCTCTACGGCACCTTTCTGCTGCGCTTCGCATCAGCGCTGCCCGCCGACGGCGAGCTGACGGCCAATCAGTTCGCCGTCGCGCTCAGTGCGGGGATCGACGGCGTCAAGGCACGTGGCAAGGCAGAAGAGGGCGACAAAACGCTGGTCGACACCCTGGAACCGGCCCTGCGTGCCTTTGAGGAGGCGGCCAGCGGTGGCAGCGACCTCGCGGACAGCCTGAGTGCCGCCGCATCGGCGGCTGCCGAGGGCCGGGACGCAACGATTCCCCTGATCGCCCGCAAGGGTCGGGCGTCGTATCTGGGTGACCGGTCGAGGGATCACCAGGATCCGGGGGCAACCAGCATGGCGATGGTGATCGAGAGCGCGGCGCGGACGCTCTCGTGATCGGGATCGTCGTCGTTTCGCACTCACGCGCGCTGGCACAGGCAGCAGTCGATCTGGCCAAGGAGATGGTGGAAGCAGATTCCTGTCCCAGGATGGCTGTTGCTGCTGGCCTCGACGACACCACCTTCGGCACTGACGCCACCGCGGTCAGCGAGGCCCTGGTCGAGGTGGACTCACCCGAGGGCACTTTGGTGTTGATGGATCTGGGGAGCGCAGTGCTCTCCAGCGAAATGGCACTTGAGTTCGTCGATCCCGATCTGGCCGAAAGGGTGCTCTTGTCAGCTGCACCACTGATCGAAGGCTTGGTGTCTGCGGTGGTCACCGCATCGAGTGGCGCAAGTTTGAGTGAGGTGGCGCGTGAGGCGTCCAATGGGTTGGCCGCCAAGCGCGAACACCTCGGTATCGCCGACGCCGATGACGATGGCGCCGCCACAACTGATTCCCCCACAGGGAAGCCCGATCTTCGTCACGAATTGACCAACCCACACGGTCTCCATGCTCGTCCGGCCGCCAAACTGGTCAGCGCCCTGCGTGGGCTCGATGCTGATGTGCAAGTCGCCAACGAGACCACAGGGTCTGCTGCTGCCGATGCCAGCAGTTTGAGCAGTTTGGCCTCTCTGGGCCTGCGTCAGGGCCACACCATGGTGGTGCATGCCAGCGGACCGGACGCCGACACCGCGATCCAACGGATCACCGATCTTGCTGCTGATGGTTTCGGGGACGCCCCCGACCCGGCTGGCGAAGCCCTTCCCGATCAGTCAGCAGGGCCGATTCGCGCTCGGCTGCGCAGACTCGTGACCGAACCCGATCTTTCCGGGTACGAGCCAACTGACGGTGCGAGCGAGGAGGGCCGACTGAACGAGGCGATCGATCAGGTGGCGGCGCACTTGCAGTCACTCAAGGGCACTGTGGCCGATCCGGGGATCTTCGATGCCCAGTTGGCGCTGCTGCGCGATGCGTCCTTCACCGGGGCCGCACGCAAGCTGATCGGTGCGGGGACAACGCGCTGGAGTCTGTGACGACCTCGGGGCGAAAGGTCGTTGCCCAGTTCGAATCCATGTCTGACGCCTATCTGGCTGAGCGCGCCCAGGATCTGAGGCAATTGCAGCGTCAGCTCAGCGCAGCCCTCGCCGGGGCCGATCTGACGCTGCCCGGTGGCGTTGAAGGACTGGTGATCATCGACGAACTGGACGCCGACGCCGCTGCCCAACTGCCCGACACCGTCGCTGGCGTCATCACTCTGGCACCCGTGAGGGCTGGGCACGGCATCATCATCGCCCGGTCCCGTGGGATCCCGGTGATTCATCCTCTTGGCGACATCAGCCAGCTCAACGACGGCGACGAGGTGATCGCTCACCCCGCCAGCGGAGAGATTGAGCGAATCTGAGTGTTGGCTCGTTTTCGGGAATAGTCTGCACACATGTCCCCTCAAGAGAACACAGATGACAATCCCGGCCCCGGCGACGAGCAGGAGACCAACGACTGGCAGCAGGCCGATCACGGCGATCTCGGCCCCGCGGAGATCCCCGGCCAGCCACGAACCGGCCACTCGGGGGTTGACCCCGACCACGGCGATCTGGGCCCCGAGGACATCCCGGGTCAGCCACGAACCGGCCACTCGGGGGTTGACCCCGACCACGGCGATCTCGGCCCCCAGGACATCCCGGGTCAGCCACGAAGGGGCCACTCGGGCGCGGTTGACTCCGACCACGGCGATCTCGGCCCCCAGGACATCCCGGATCAGGCACGAGGGGGCCACTAGCGCGCGGCTGACCCCGACCACGGCAACCTCGGCCCCGAGGACCACGGCACCTATCCACAACCAACGGAGTAGCAGTCCAACCTCAGCCCGCAGAACTGAGCTGTCTGACGTCTGGGCTACCTGACGGCTGGCTTGGTTGACGGCTGCAGCGGACCTGCTCACCACGTTCTGTGATTCTGGTGAGCAGGGACAGCTCGATGGGACACTGGTGCGGTGATCGACCAGCTTCAGCGTCCAGCGACCAAGGCCGTCATCCTTGCCCGTGGCCCTGTCTCTTATACACATCTGACGCTGC
>JAGXHS010000113.1 GCA_024636075.1 Propionibacteriaceae bacterium | reverse complement strand
GACCCCACGTCGCGCCCGGAAGCCGACATTTTCCCGATTCCACGGTCAAACGACCCCACGTCGCGCCCGGAAGCCGACATTTTCCCGATTCCACGGTCAAACGACCCCACGTCGCGCCCGGGAGGCGACATTTTCCCGATTCCTCGGTCAAACGACCCCCCAGTTGGGCTGGGACGCGACATTTTCCCGATTCCACGGTCAAACGACCCCCCAGTTGGGCTGGGACGCAGCATTTGACCGAGAAAACGGGAAAACGTCGCGCCCCTGGTGACCGACGGGTGACGGCCGGCGAGCTCAGGGATTGGGACCGATGGCAACAGGGCGGGACGGATCGCGCACCCACTCGCTCCAACTGCCGGGGTAGAGAAGCGCTTCGATGCCTGCTTCGTGCAGGGCGAGGATCTCGTGGGCAGCGGTGACCCCCGAACCGCAGTAGACGCCCAGCTCTCCGCCATCGTCGACGCCCGCCTCGGCGAAGCGGGAGCGCAACTCGCTCCCGCTGAGGAAGCGCTGGTCAGCGCCCAAATTCTCGCTGGTGGGAAGGTTGATCGCGCCGGGAATGTGCCCGGCCACTGGATCGATGGGCTCCTCGTCGCCACGGTAGCGTTCCGGTGCGCGGGCATCGATCAGCCTCCCCCGCTGGGCGAGCGGGCCTGCCTGGGATGCGGTCACCACGGCCACGTGCCCCGGAGACAGGTCGATGTCACTGATGCCGGTGGGGCTGGGCGGTTGTGAGGTCACTTCACCCCCCGCTTGCTGCCAGGCCGCCAGTCCCCCGTCCAACACCGAGACGTCCGTCAGGCCGGCGTCGCGCAGCACCCACCAGGCGCGTGCGGCAGACATCGAATTGCCGCCGTCGTAGACGACGATCCGGCTGTCCGGATCAGCGCCCGCTCGACGAAGCAGGGACTGGAGGTTGCCCAGTTCAGGCAACGGATGACGTCCACCATCCCCAGGTGGGTCGGCAAACACCGTCTCCAGGTCGGCGAACCACGCACCGGGCAGATGCGCTTGCTCGTAGGCCCGTGAGCCAGGCAGCTGCTCACCGGGCGTCGGACTCAGCACCAGCGTCCACTGCACGTCCAGCAGGACATCAGCAGGCTGTTCCATCAGATCCCAAGCACCGAGCAGAGCAGTCATGACTCCAGTTTCCCGCATCCAACCCGCCAAGCGGGCCGCAGCTCGTCACATCCTCACCCCGGGCTCTGGCGACTTGAGTCCGCTCAACGCTCGTTTAGCAGTCAGCACGTATCGTGAACAACAGCGGCAGACACCGCAAAAGCTCCCCCTGGAAAGGTTTCGCATGACACCCGAGTCAGGCCCCGACAACGCCGAACCCTCTGCACCGATCGACCCATCCGGGTCACGAACCACCGGCGGCGCCCCCGCCGACAGTGACCGCAACTCGCTCAGCATCGGCCCCAATGGACCACTGCTGCTGCACGACCACCATCTGCACGAGACGCTCTCGCACTTCAACCGCGAAAGCGTTCCCGAGCGACGACCGCACGCCAAGGGATCCGGCGCCTTCGGCACCTTCGAAGTGACCGGCGACGTCACGCAGTACACCAAGGCAGCGGTCTTCCAGCCCGGCGCCCGCACCGACACCCTGCAACGCTTCTCGACGGTCGCCGGGGAACTCGGCTCCCCCGATCTGTGGCGCGACGTCCGCGGCTTCTCGCTGCGCTTCTACACCACCGAGGGCAACTACGACATGGTCGGCAACAACACCCCGGTCTTCTTCGTCCGCGACCCGATGAAGTTCGCACACTTCATCCACAGCCAGAAGCGGCTGCCCGATTCCGGGCTTCGCGACAACACCATGCAGTGGGACTTCTGGACGCTGACTCCGGAGTCGGCGCACCAGGTCACCTACCTGATGGGTGATCGTGGTTTGCCCAAGACGTGGCGGCACATGAACGGTTACAGCTCACACACCTACATGTGGGTCAACGAGGCGGGCGAGAAGTTCTGGGTGAAGTACCACGTGCACACCCTGCAGGGCGTGCAGAACATGAGCCAGGACGAAGCCGACATGTTGGCCGGCAAGGATCCGGACGCCCACCGACGCGACCTGTTCGATGCCATCGAGCGCGGAGACTTCCCGCAGTGGAAGATCTCGGTGCAGGTGATGCCCTATGCGGACGCGAAGGACTACCGCATCAACCCGTTCGACCTGACGAAGGTGTGGCCGCACAGTGATTACCCACTGATCGAGGTCGGGGTGCACACGCTGAACCGCAACCCGGAGAACCACTTCGCCCAGATCGAGCAGGCATCCTTCGCACCCTCGAACCTGGTGCCAGGCGTCGGGCTCAGCCCCGACAAGATGCTGTTGGCCCGCGCCTTCAGCTACGCCGACGCGCACCGCGCACGGTTGGGGCCCAACTTCGACCAGATCCCGGTGAACCGCCCCATCACCGACACCCACTCGTACCGCATCGATGGGGCCATGACGATCGAACACCGCGGCAACACCCCGACCTATGCACCGAACTCGTTCGGCGGTTCCTATGCCGACCAGCGCGGGGCCACCGACGACGGCTGGGAAGCCGACGGTGAGATGGTTCGGAGCGCCTACGAATTGCGCGCCGAGGATGACGACTTCTCTCAGGCCGGTGCGTTGGTGCGCGACGTCTTCACCGACGAGCAGCGGGATCGCTTCGTGGACACCCTCGCCAGTCAGTTCGCCGAGGTGAAGGGCGACGTTCAGCAGCGCTGCCTGTGGTACGCCCGCCAGATCGACGCGGACGTGGCTGATCGGGTGGAGAAGGCAATGGCCGACAAGCCGTCCAACAAGCCGTCACCCGAGGGAATGATGGAGACGAGCCACCACGCCGGCTGAGGATTGATCGGTGCGTGGGTGGCCTCAGCGCGTCCAGCGCCACGCCGCCCACGCACCGGTGGCCCACAGTGCCCACAACACCAGCACCGGCTGGAACAGCAATCGGATGGCTCGCTTGAGGTCGGTGTCCAGCCCGAAAGCGCTGGCACCGGTGATGAACTGGGAGATGTTGCCGGGGAAGACGGCGATGAAGAACGCTGCGGCCACCCACCCGGCCAGGTGACGGCGCCAGCCACTGACCAGCCAAGCTCCCATCGCCATCTCGACGAACCCGGACACGACGACGATCGCATCGCGCACCGGGAAGAACGGCGGCACCTGGGCCAGGAACTGCTCCCGTGCAGCCAGGTGGGAGATGCCGGCGAAGATCAGGAATCCACCGAGGGCGCACCTTCCCACGATCCGTGGCCACTGATGCCCAGGTCCCTTGGCTCGTCCGTCCGTCGGCATTGATCCTCCGCGCGTATCTGTTCCGCTCCACAATCCCACACGGGACACACGACGCGGCTGCCCAGGCGTCATGACCGCTGCACCTCTGGCCCACTCGACAAGTCCGGGGGGCTCACTGGACAAATCCAGGCCACGTGCCCCGCAGGAGCCAACAGTGCGCACAACAACAGCGTCTGGACGTGGGCGGTGTCCCGCCGAATCAGCACCCTCTCGATTCGGCCCGCCACAGCGGCATTGCGAGCTCTTCCACGATGGCCCACAGTACGGAGTCGTCAACGCGGCCACCATGGATGAAGTAGTACAACTTGAGGGCATTCGAGGGCGCCGACAACTGGACGTCCGTGAGTCCGGCGACCACCGGCTCACCTCGGTTCCGGGCACGTTGAACCAGGAGCTCCGCCACCTGGCGTCCGCGGCCCTCGGACAGCTTGGCAAGTTCTCCCGGCTGCTCTGAGTTCGCCGAATCAACAACGGCCCCGAGCAAAGCCTGGCCGACCGGGCCTTCGAGCTGATCGGCGAAGCCCCTCAACCAGGTGAAGGTGTCCTGGCGCAGCGATCCCGTGTCCGGTGGCACCTGGGCGCCGCGGGTGTATTGATAGCCGGCGGCCATCACCAACGCAGCCTTGGTCGGCCAGCGCCGGTAGATCGACACCTTGCCCGCCTTGGCCCGGGCTGCCACTGCGTCCATCGTCAGACCGGCGTATCCGACCTCAGCCAGTTCAGCAATGGTTGCTTCCAGAATGGCGGTTTCCAGCTCTTGGCCGCGCCGGCGAGGATTGCTCCGGTGATCAGTCATCGGCGAGCACCAGACCAGCATCTCCGTCGACAATCACCACTTGACCGTCACGCAATGTCATGGTTCCTGATCCAGTCGCCATCACTGCTGGGATGCCGTATTCGCGTGCCACGATCGCGGCGTGGGAGGCGAGACCGCCATGGTCCACCACGACGGCCCCAGCCCGGGTGAACAGTGGGGTCCAGGACGGGTTCGTGGCCGGGCAGACCAGGATCTCACCGGTCTGCAGTTGACCGAACTCCGTGGCGGAGTGCACCACCCGCACCCTTCCAGTGGCACGGCCCCCACCCCCTGCCACGCCGCTGAGCAGGGCATCGCTGGCCGATCGATTCGGATAGAGCGAAGCCGGGTTGACCATCGGCGCTCCCGCCATTGCATCCAGCGCTTCGCGTCGTCGTGTCACCTTCGACTGCAGTTCTTCGCAACGGCGGGCGTCACCCGGTCGAGGTTCGGCCGTCACCTCCGACCAGAACAGGTACCAGACGTCTTCGGCATCGAGGATCAGCTCTGTCTCAGCCAGGCGACACCCGATCTCCACGATCATCGTCCGTACGATCGGCATCAAGCGGGCGGCCTCGAAGTGGGTGTCCTCGCGCAGCGCGACCCCGTCACGGGCCGTGCCGGCCAGCGCTCGGAGGGTGCCCCCCATCCGCAGGCGACGCACCAATGGATGGGCGTCGATGGCGCGCTGCGCCTCTTCGGCAACATCGGCACGCGGGTCGGCGGGTTGTTGCGCCAGAACCCGGATCAACTCCGGCACCGCCACCGGGTCCTGCCCCCAGCCGGGATCGTGAATCAACAACAGGCTGGTGGTTTCCCGGTGACCGAAGCGGTCCTTGAACTCCTCCAGCCGCTCCTGCAGCTGGGCGGCGTCGGGGTGGTTCTCGATGAACGTGGCCAGGGCTGCGGCGTCGAGACTCGCGAACTGCTCGGCCAGGATGGTGTCGGCGCGCACCATGTCAGCCATCTCGGTGAGTTGTTCGG
>JAGXHS010000112.1 GCA_024636075.1 Propionibacteriaceae bacterium | reverse complement strand
TCGTCGGCAGCGTCAGATGTGTATAAGAGACAGGATCGAACCCAGCAAGCCGTACTCCTGGGCTCCCTTGCCGAACACCCGGGTGGCCATCAGGGCATTGGTGATCTGGAAGTTCATCCCGAAGGTACCCAGCATGAACACGATCAACAGCACCAGCATGATGTCCGGGCGGCTGCGGACGTAGGCGAGGCCTTCGCGGACAGCGCCTCTGCCCTTTCGCAGCGCCGCCGGATGCAGCTCCGTGCTGCGCATTGCCAGCAGCCCACCAATCACCGCGACGAAGCTGATCGCATTGATCAGCAGGGCCGGCGCGATACCCCAGAAGCCGATGATCAGACCGGCCACGCCGGGGCCGATCAGTCGAGCGCCGTTGAACGAGGCGGAGTTGAGGCCGACCGCGTTGGGCAGCAGACTTTTCGGCACCAGCTCTGACACGAAGGCCTGCCGGGTGGGATTGTCCAGGGCCGTGATGATTCCCATCGTGACCGCCAGCACGTAGACGTGCCACAACTGGGCCGTTCCTGTAGCCACCAACAGCCACAGGATCAGGCTGTTCAACCCGAGCGCAAGCTGGGTGGCGACAAGGATGACGCGCTTGGGGAAACGATCCGCGATCGCGCCCGCAGACGGCGCCAGTAGCGCCACCGGCAGGAACTGCAGGCCGGTCACCAGGCCCAAGGACGATGCCGAGTTGTTCGTCAGCACCGTGAGAACCAACCAGTCCTGCGCCACCCGGGCCATCCAGGTGCCCACATTGGACACCAATCCCCCCAGGAAGAAGGCCCGGTAGTTGAACAGCGCGAAAGACGAGAACATCCCGCCACGCTCAGTCGAAACCGCACTCACGAGGCCGCCACGGTGAGCAACAGGTCAGCTGCGCGACGCAGCACGTCCAGTTCTTCGTCGTTCAGGGGCGCCAGTTGATCGACCATCCAGCAGTCCCGCTGTGCCGCAGTGCGTTGCATCACTTGTTCGCCAGCTTCGGTGAGCGTCACCACCACCTGACGACCGTCACCGGGATGCGGAGTCTTGGTCACCAGCCCGCCTTCCACCAGACAATTGATGGTCCGGGTCATGCTCGGGGTGGACACCCTTTCGATGTCAGCCAACCCTGTGGGCGTCATGGGTTGCTGGCGGAGTCTCGCGAGCACACTCACCTGATGTGGTGGCACCTGTGTGGTTGCCTCGTAGCGGAGACGACGGGCTATCCGCTGACAAGCCATCCGCACGTCATTGGCCAGGACTGCTCGTTCCTGCGACTCCACCACTCCACCATTTTCATTAGCATGTCTAATTAGCGTTGCTAACGATACGCGCGCCTCCTCGTCTCCGCAACCACAACGGGGCCCGACGCCGAGGCGTCGGACCCCGCAGGGTGGTCAGATGATCAGTCGAGCACGCTCATCGCGGTGTTCACCACATTGTCCACGGTGAAACCGAACTCATCCATGCACCGATTACCCGATGCCGAGGCACCGAAGTGTTCGATGGAGACGGTGGCCCCCTTGGCGCCGACGTAGCGCGACCAGCCCGAAGCGACACCAGCCTCGACGCTGACCCTGGCAGTGACACTGCTGGGAAGCACCGATTCGCGGTAGTCCTCGTCGGACTGGTTGAACCACTCCTGGCACGGCATCGACACCACACGGGTGGCGATCCCCTGTTCTTCCAGCTGCTCCGCCGCACCCAGGCAGTGCTGCACCTCGGAGCCGGTGCCGATCAGGATCAGTTGCGGTTCGCCGGATGAGGCCTCCTTGAGCACGTAAGCACCCTTGGCCGCATTCTCGGCACTCGCCAGGGCGCCACCTCGTTCCGGGTTGGGCAGATCCTGACGGCTGAGGATCAGGCCAGCCGGGTTGGCGTCGTTCTTCAGGATCTGGCCCCACACCACCGCGGTCTCGGCGGCATCGCCCGGACGGACCACGTCCAAGCCGGGGATCACCCGAAGGGCTGCCAGGTGTTCGATCGGCTGGTGGGTCGGGCCGTCCTCACCCACACCCACCGAGTCGTGGCTCCAGACGAAGATCGACGGAATCTGCATCAGCGCCGCCAACCGGACAGCCGGTCGCATGTAGTCGCTGAAGACCAGGAAGGTGGCGCCGTATGCGCGGGTCAGGCCGGAGAGCACGATGCCGTTGACGACGCCACCCATGGCGTGCTCGCGAACGCCGAAATGCAGTGTCCGTCCGTACTTGTTGCCCTGCCATTCGTCGGTGGACTGGCTTTCTGGGAAGAAGGACGCCGCGCCCTTCATCGTGGTGTTGTTGGACCCAGCCAGATCAGCCGAGCCACCCCACAGTTCAGGCAGTTGTGAGGCCAGCGCGCTCAGCACCTCGCCGGACGCCTTGCGAGTGCTGACCGCCTTGCCAGCCTCGAACTCGGGCAACTCCAGCTCGGGAAGAACATGGTTGCGCACCCGATCGAGCAGTTTCGCCGCCTCGGGGTTGCCCTGCTGCCAGGCCTCGAACTTCTTGTTCCACCGGTTGCGCGCTTCCTCGCCGCGCTGACTGATGTTCTCGCGAGCTTGCTCCACTGCTGCTTCGTCAACGGCGAATGGGATGTCCTCGAAATCGAGTTCCTGCTTCAATGCGGTGATCTCCGCGGCGCCCAGCTTGGCACCGTGCACGCTGTGGGAGCCCTGGAGGTTCGGCAGCGGCCATCCGATGATGGTGGTCAGGCGGATCATCGACGGCTTGTCTGTGACCTGCTGGGCGGCCTCGATGGCATCCAGCAAGCCTTGGACGTCTTCTGCGTACTCGGTACCGCCGTTGGTCCAGTCGACGTTCTGTACGTGCCAACCGTAGGCCTCGTAGCGTGCATCCACGTCCTCGGTGAACGCGATCTTGGTCTGGCCCTCGATCGAGATGTGGTTGTCGTCGTAGAAGACGATCAGGTTGCCGAGCTCCTGGGTGCCGGCCAGTGAGGACGCCTCGCTGGAGATGCCCTCCTCCATGCAGCCGTCGCCGGCGATGGCATAGATGAAGCGGTCGAAGACGCTCTCGCCCGCGGCGGCATCCGGGTCGAACAGTCCGCGTTCCTTGCGCGCCGCCATCGCCATTCCGACGGCGTTGGAGATGCCAGCACCCAGCGGTCCGGTGGTGCACTCGACAAACTTGGTGTGATGGTACTCCGGGTGCCCGGGCGTCCTGGAACCCCAGGTGCGCAGTTCCTTCAGATCCTGCAACTCCAGCCCCGCGCCCGCCAGGTAGAGCTGCGTGTACTGGGTCAGCGATGAATGACCAGCCGACATCAGGAAGCGATCGCGACCCAACCACTGATCGTCGGTGGGGTCAGTGTTCATTACCTTCTGGTACAACAGATAAGCGAGTGGCGCGAGCGAGATGGCGGTCCCGGGATGCCCGTTGCCGGTCTTCTCCACTGCGTCAGCTGCGAGAATACGGGCTGTGTCCACTGCCCGCTGGTCCAATTCGTTCCAGTTGAGTTCCATGTTCCTAGCTTTCCCCATCCGACGGATGCGCGGGCGCGTTGCCGTCACTTGTCATTATCGGGTTGTGATCTGATCGTTGCTCAGGACTGCTGGGAGCCCCAGAAACCCCCGGGCGCGAAGAGTTGGTCGACGAACCCGTGCAGCAGGTTCGCCTCCAGCAGCAGGTCAAGCACGGTGTAGCGCTTCCGGATCATCTGGGCCCTGGTGTAGGTCTCGCGGAAGCGATCCCAATCCAGATCGATGTCGTCAGGGTGGGCGGGTGCACCCGCCGCACGCAGCATCTGCTGCAACTGGGCGGCAGGCATCAGCTGCTGCTTGAGCTTCGTTCGCAGCACCGGCCACAACTCGACGACCCGCTCGAGTCGCTCGCGCAGTTCCTCGGCGGGAATCCACTTGGCCAGGGCCTGGACCACTGTCTCTTGGACCAATTGGGGATCGGGATTGGCGGCGCGCACCGTTTCCTCCATCTCCTCTCTGCTGGGCCAGCCGGCGACGGCCGCGTCAATGTCGAGGTTCTCCATGTCGACGGCGAGCAACAGCTCGTAGATGGCCGCGATGGCGACGCTTCCCAGCCCCACCTTGAAGCCGTGCGAGAGCCTCCGCGGGGTGATGTCGACGCCATGGCCTTCCATCTCCCACAGATGACTGAACTGGTGCTCAGCCCCCGATGCCGGGCGCGATGACTTGAAAGCTTGCATTGCCAGACCGCTCATCACCAAGCCCTCAGCGAGGTCGCCAGTGGCATCGACGTCACCTGCAGCCAGGGCATCAGGGCGAGCCAACGCGCCGCGGAGCGGACCTTGGACCAGTTCCCACACCGTGTCCGAGATCTTCTCGATCTCAAGCGCGTCGGCGATCATCCAGTCGGCGCCCGCCGGCACCTTGCCCAGCAGGTCTCCGTAGCCGGAAGCGGTCATCACCTGCGGAGCACTGGCCATCACGGTGAGATCGGAAATGCATGCCTCCGGCGCAGGACAGCTGAGGGTCTGCTTGAAACCGTCGAGTGCGATGGAGGATCCGAAGGCGGTGTAGCCGTCCATCGACGCCGCGGTGCCGACCACCATGTAACCGCGCCCGAGTTCGCCCGCGGCTCGTTTGACGATGTCGTTGAGGGTGCCGGCGCCCACGGCGACTGGTGTGGCCTCGTGCTCCGCCAGTACGTCGCGCAGTGCCTCACAGTTCTCGTATCGGGCGTACAGCTCCGGCTCACCGGGAAAGACGTGCGGCTCCAGGGTGGCGATGCCGGCTTCGCTGAGCGCCTGCTGTACGGTGTTGCCGGCAACCTCCATCGTGCGTTCATCGCCCACGACGATTGCCGTCCGGCCGTCGAACAGTTGCTGGAACACTGTGGCGCTCTGCGCGAGGGCGCCCTCGTCGACGATGGCAACCTTCGTTTCGTCGGCATCGGCGAGTGCTTTTCTGATCAGATCTGACATGTTGCCTCCCATGGCACATTGTTGGTGGCTTCAGCCACGCGTGGCGTCGCTACGGCGTCGTTTCAGGCAGTCCCGGGTGTGGTAGATCTCAGTCGTCCTGCTCGGTCCAGCCGAGCTCGTGCCAGGCGTCGGGTGGAATCAACCTGTCGACGCGGTCCATCACATAGCTCGGCAGCTGGGCATCGGACAACTGTTCGACATCCTCGGCGGTCGCCTCCCCGGTCAAGACCAGAGCAGACTTCATGTTGGTGTCGATGGCCATCTGGATGTCGGTCTGCAGCCGATCCCCGACCATGACACAGTTCTCGACCTGGACGTCCAGGCCGGTCAGCGCTTCGTACAGCATGATCGGGCTGGGTTTACCGAGGGAGACCTCACACGTGGTGTTGGTGCAGGCTTCGATCGCCGCCGTCATGGCGGCGCAGTCGGGTTCGCCGCGGCCGCCGGGGAACGGGCAGAACCGGTCAGGGTTCGTCTGGATCAGGAACGCCCGCTTGTGGAACCAGATCGCGTCGAACGCGATCTGGAGTTTGCGGTAGTCGAACCCACGATCGTAGGAAGCGATCACGATGTCGATCTTCTCCGGATCCTCACTAAGGGTGAAGCCAGCCTTGCGCAGGGCCTTCTTGAGCGGTTCCTCACTGATGCAGAAGAGCACTGCATCAGGGTGGTGCTCGGTCAACCAGCGGGTGGTGGTGACCACCGTGTTGGCGATGTCGGAAATGTCGGTGGGGAGCCCCAGCTTGGCCAGCTTGTCCGCGTACTGCTCCGGATCCTTTGTCGGATTGTTCGACAGGAAACGGACCGGAATCTCCCGACGACGCAGCTCGTTGATCATCCGGGCTGCACCGGGCAGCAGATGGTCGCCGAGGTAAATGGTGCCGTCCATGTCGAAGACGTACGCGTCGTGGAATCCACTCGGGTTGTTGATGATGTTCACTGGAGCTTCCCTCCTTCAGTTGTGTGCGATCAGCTGACCAATGACACGAGCGTCAGGACGACGAACGTGCTCAGCCAGATGGATGCTGCCGGCGGGTCCCAGTGAGTGGTGCCGCGCTGGTGGAACAGTTGGCTGGAGAATTCGCCCAACCACGCCGCGAACGCACCGAACAGTCCACCGATCAGCAG
>JAGXHS010000111.1 GCA_024636075.1 Propionibacteriaceae bacterium | reverse complement strand
GTTGAACGCCTCCAAGTTCGTCCTGGGTCTGGGTGAGGAAGCCGCCAGCCACGGTCTGGAGGCCGTCACCAACCCGGGCGACGTGGCTCTGCTTGCAGCGCTGAAGCGGGTGGTGGTGGTGGCCACCGCGGCCTTCGAACGCTTCGACTACACCTCTGCACTGGAGGCCACCGAGACTTTTTTCTGGAGTTTTTGCGACGACTACCTGGAATTGGTGAAGGAACGCGCCTACGGCGGGCAGGGTGACGAGGCGGCGCGCTCAGCGCAGCGGACCCTGTTGACCGCGCTGGAGGTGCAGCTGCGACTGCTGGCACCCTTCTTGCCGTTCGCCACCGAGGAGGTCTGGTCCTGGACCCACCCGAACTCGATTCATCACACCGCGTGGCCAACGACCCATGAACTCGGACCAGCCAACGACGCGGAGCTCATCGAGGACGTCGCAGCGGCGCTCATCGCATTGCGGGGCACCAAGTCGACGGCGAAAGTGTCGATGAAGACACCGATCTCGCGGGCCGAGTTCACCGGTCGCGGAGACGTTCTGGAACGCTTGCAGTCGGTGGATTCCGACCTGCGCGCAGTGGGACGCATTGAGGGTGGCATTGAATGGATCGAATCCGATCAGCCGTTGACAGTGCGCGCTGAATTGGTCACCGCAGAGTGAGATCTCACCCTGACCTGAGCTGACCCGGGGCGGTGTGGACCCGGCGAGCGCTCAGTGCCTGACCCGTTGCGGGTCGGCCGCCGGGACGACCAGCAGGGCAACGACCGCCAGCACCATGACGACGCTCAGGGCCCGCAGAACTCCCCAATGGTCACCCAGGAAGCCCAACAGCGGCGGCCCCGCGATAAATGCCAGGTATCCGATCGTCGACACCACGCTGATCCGGGCATGGGCCCGCGCCGGTTCGTCCGATGCGGCAGACATCCCCACCGGGAAACCGAGGCTGGCCCCCAGCCCCCAGACGGCGGCGCCGAGGTAGGCGATGGCGGTGTTGCCGAAGACCACCATCAAGGAACCGAGAATTGCCAGGGTGAACAGCACCCTGAGCACCACCACCCGACCGTGCCGATCCAACAGCGAGGTGCCGAGCATCCGTCCTGCCGTCATGAAGACCAGGAAGACCGCCAGGGCCAGCACCCCAGCCGCGTTGCTGACCCGATGCCCGTCGATGAATGCCACCGCCAGCCAGTCGTTGGCTGTACCCTCCGCGAAAGCAGCAGCCAGCACCATCACACCGATCAGCAACGTTCTGGACTCCAGCCAGGCCGATCGATTCTGTGGTCGCGCTGCTCCGGGCGAGAGATCCGCTTCATCCTCCTGGGCGGCGATGAATGAACGACAACACCAGACAGCTGCTGCCAGCGCCACGACCACCACGCCGACCAGATGGAGCACCAATGACACCCCCAGATACACCAGCGCCGCACCCAACAATGCTGACAGCACCGTACCGGCACTGAAAGCGGCGTGGAACCACGGCATGATGGCTCGCCGCACCCCCCGCTCGACCGCAGATCCATGCAGGTTCATCGACACGTCACATAGCCCCATCCCGAGACCAGCAACGAACAGCATCGCCATCACCAGCTGCATCGGCGCCAACAACCCAACCGCAATGGCAGCCCACCCGAAACCGAGAGTGATCCCCGACATGCCTGTGATCACCCCACGCGCGGCACCGATCCGACCGACGATCCGGCCAGCGAGCGGAAGGCTGATCAGCGAGCCGAGGGAGAAGCTGAGCAACAGCACACCCAACTGGCCAGGCGTCAGCTCCAGGCGGTCGCGCACCTGCGGCACCCGCGACATCCAGGCCGCCAAGGTGCTGCCGTTGGCAGCGAAGACGACCAAGGTGGCATTTCGGGCCGCGATGAGTTCTTTGCTGATGGGCACAGCACACCCTAGGCCGGGCACCGGGGCGTGAACGACGAGACACTCCGTCGATGGCAGTGCTGGACCAGTGTGCACCCGCAGCGACGAGCGGTGCACATTCTCCATTGGGCTGTGCTCCTGAGAAGTTATCACTATTCTTGTGAACATCGGCGGACAACGATGGTTCGCCAAGGTCGCCGGACATCAGGGCAGATCCAACTGTGGCTGACGGCGGGCGTCAAACTGGCAGGGAGGGCAGGATGCGGAGAATCGAAACCGACGTGGTCGTGATCGGTGGCGGAGCCACCGGGGCTGGAGTGGTTCGAGACGTGGCCATGCGTGGCTACCGAGCCGTTCTGGTCGATCGGGCGGATCTCGGTCAGGGAACGACCGGTCGCTACCACGGGCTGTTGCACTCCGGCGGGCGCTACGTCGTCAGCGATGCACGCTCTGCGACCGAGTGTGCCGAGGAGAACGTCATCGTCACCAATATCCACGCCGATGCGGTGGAGAGGACGGGCGGCTTGTTCATCCTGCCGCCGGAAGATCCCCAGGACTTCGGTGACAAGTGGTGGCAGGGTGCCAAGGACACAAAGGTTCCTGCCGAAGAGATCAGCATCGCCGAGGCGTTGAAGCGCGAGCCCCGGATCAACCCGCACATCACTCGTGCCTTCGCCGTCGAGGACGGCGCCGTGGATGGCTGGCAGATGGTGTGGGGAGCTGCGAACTCCGCCAAGTTGTACGGCGCCGAGATCCTCACCTACCACCGCGTGGCCAAGATCATTCGCGAGGAGGACCAGGTGCGCGCTGTGATGTGCACCGACGAGAAGACCGGCGAGGACGTCCAGATCGACTGCACCTTCGTCATCAACGCCGCTGGTGCCTGGGCGGGCGAGATCGCCGCGATGGCCGACTGCCACGACGTCACCGTGGTGCCAGGTCGCGGCATCATGATCGCAATGAACCATCGCCTGGTGAATTCGGTGGTCAACCGGTGCATCTATCCCGCCGATGGCGACATCCTGGTTCCGGTGCACACTGTGAGCATCATCGGCACCACCGACGTCAAGGCCGACGATCCGGACAAGCTGACCATCCCTCGCGACGAGGTCCAGCAGATGATGGACGCAGGCGAGGTGCTGGTGCCTGGCTTCCGAAAGGCCCGTGCTGTGCACGCCTGGGCCGGAGCCCGACCACTGGTGAAGGATGGGCGTGTCTCCGCCGAGGACACCCGCCACATGAGCCGCGGGATGAGCGTGCTGGATCACGCAGACCGCGACGGACTCAAGGGACTGCTGACCATCAGCGGTGGCAAGTTGACCACCTACCGTTTGATGGCCGAACACGTCGTCGACCAGATGTGCGAGCAGTTGGGCGACGAGCGACCCTGCCGTACCGCGGAGGAAGCTGTTCCGAAGTCGGAGGAGGGCAAGAACTACGTCGTCACGCACCGGTTGGAGGAGCGCGAAGAGGATCGGCTGGCCGATCAGATCATCTGCGAATGCGAGTTGATGAGCCGCCAGAGCTACGTCGATCTACTGGAGGCTCAACCCCAGGCGACCCTCGACGACCTGCGCCGCCAGCTGCGGCTCGGAATGGGCCCCTGTCAGGGCGGTTTCTGCACCACCCGAGCCGCAGGACTGGCGCTGGAGCACGAAAACATCGACATCGAACGCGCCACCGGACTGTTGAGGTTGTTCCTCAAGAACCGTTGGATAGGTCTGTGGCCCATCCTCTACGGCGACCAGGTTCGCCAAACGGCATTGGACAACTGGATTTTCCAGGGCACGCTCGACGTCGAGCACCTGCCCACACCCGACGAGGAGTTGACAGTATGAGCAAGATCGTGGTGATCGGCGCCGGAATCGCCGGCCTGACCGCAACGCTCCGCTGCGTAGCGGCCGGCCACCAGGTGACCACCATCACCAAAGGCATCGGCGGTTTGCAACTGGGTCAGGGAACCATGGACATCCTGGGCTACATGCCCAACAGGGTGGAACGGCCCCTTGACGATCTGGCTGCACTTGCCGACGAGCACCCGGACCATCCGTACGCCATCCTGAATGCTGATGCGGTGCGTACCGGAGTCAACTACTTCGCCGAACTCGTCGGCGAGGACCTCTTGGTCGGTGACCCTGAGCGAAACGTCTTCCTGCCGACGGCCGTGGGTGCGCTCCGGCCCACGGCGCTTGCTCAGCCATCCATGATGGCCGGACAGCTCAGCGACGGCGACTCCGTGGTGATGGTCGGGATCCGCCAGTTGAAGGATTTCTACCCGGGTCTGGCCGCCCAGAACCTGGCTCGCAGCACTCTGCCCGATGGCGGCAGAGCCGCTGTCCGCGCCACGTACATCGACCTGCCGGCACGGAAGGGTGAGGCCGACGCCACGGCGCTCACCTATGCCCGTGTGATGGACGATCCCACGTTCCGACAGCTCTTCGTGACGGCAGTCAAGAAGGTCATCGAACCCGGAGAGAAGGTCGGCCTGCCCGCCATGCTGGGCCTCAAGGATCCCAACAGTTGGCGCGAAGTGGCCGAAGGACTCGGCACCGAGGTCTTCGAGGTGCCACTGCAGCCCCCGTCGGTCCCGGGCATGCGACTCAACCAGACCCTGGTGGACAAGGTGAAGAATGCTCGGGTGCGTTGGGTCTACGGATCGCAGGTGCTCGGGGGCGTCGCCGAGAACGGACGACTCACGGGCGTCGTCGCCGGGACCACCGGTCACAACGTGACCTTCCCCGCGGACGCGGTGATCCATGCTCCGGGCGGCTTCGAGAGCGGCGCTCTGGAGCTCGACTCGTACAACCACGTCTTCGAGCGCACCTTCGATCTTCCGCTCGCCGGAGCTGACAACGAGGAATTGCTGCACGGCAACTACTGGGGTGAGGAACAACCACTGTTCCGGGTAGGTGTCCGGGTGGACGAACAGATGCGTCCGGTCGATGCCGACGGTTCCGCCGTGTACGAGAACCTGCACGCCGCCGGTGGCATCATCGCCAATGCCAATCGCTGGCGGGAGAAGTCGGGCGACGGAATCGCCGTGGCCAGCGCAGTTCGCGCAGCCGACTCCCTCAGCACACCGACCACCGCCGCGGCTTCGGGCGCAATGGATTCCAAGGGAGACAACTGATGACAGACAAGTCGTATGCCGAGGAACAGCTCACCCGGGCAACCCTCGATCACTGTGTGAAGTGCACCATCTGTGAGACCGCGTGTCCGGTCTCGGCGGTCACTCCCCTGTTCCCTGGACCCAAGTTCGTGGGACCACAGGCGGAGCGATTCCGCAACGGACTGTCGGTGGACCATTCGGTCGACTACTGCTCCAGCTGCGGCGCCTGCACCCTCGCCTGCCCGCAGGGGGTGCAGATCGCCGAACTGAACTCCCAGGCCCGGGCGGTGATGAAGAAGAACCACATGCCGCTCCGCGATCAGCTGGTGTCGCGCACGACCCTGATGGGTACCTTCATGACGCCTGTTGCCCCTATCGCCAACATGGCCCTCGACATGAAGCCGGTGCGCACCATCGTGGAGAAGGTCGTCGGCATCCACCGCAATGCGCCGATGCCCACCGCACGCACGCAGACACTGGCGGGCTGGTTGAAGAAGCGCCCCAAGCCTGCAGAACCGGCCACCCGCGGCCCGATCGTCTACTTCCACGGGTGTGCCGGTGGATACTTCGAGACCGAGACGTCGAAGAAGGCCATCTTGGTGTTGGAGCACTTGGGCTACGAAGTCCTTGTACCCAAGCAGGGGTGTTGCGGTCTGGCGCAACAGTCGAACGGTCTGTTCGAAGGTGCCACCAAGTCGGTGCTCAAGCTCTGTGAGCAGTTGCGTTCCGCCGGTAAGGATCTGACCATCGTGTCCACATCCGGATCCTGCGCTGGGATGCTCAAACATGAGGCGCACGAGATCATGGGCGTCAACGCGGAAGAGCTGCATGACGTCGGCGCCCGCACCCGCGAGATGAGCGAGTTCCTGCTCGACCTGTATGAGGCCGGGGAGTTGGACACCAACTTCGAGCGCAACGACATCACGATCCCCTACCACGCACCGTGTCAGCTGAAGAGCCAGGGCATGGGCATGCCGGCGATTGCCCTGATGGAGCTGATCCCCGGCGTCAGCGTGGTGGAGAGCGGTCAGGCATGCTGCGGGATCGCCGGTACCTATGGCTTGAAGAAGGAAAAGTACGACATCGCGCAGGCTGTCGGCGCGGCGCTGTTCAAAATGGTGAAGGAGACGAATCCTGATCTGGCCGTCTGCGACACGGAGACCTGCCGTTGGCAGATCGAGGCGTCCAGCGGGGTCAAGACGGTGCACCCGATCTGGTTGATCCACCAGGCCTACGGGCTACCCGATCCTCGCTGAGGAGGTGGCTCGGTCCGATGACTGACCCTGTCAGCGATGCCATGCCAAGCGTGCTGTTCGTCTGTGTGAAGAATGGCGGCAAGTCCCAGATGGCGGCCGCCCTGATGCGCCACGCGGCTGGCGGTGAGATCCAGGTCTTCTCCGCCGGCACCGAGCCGGGCAGTGCGTTGAACGCTGAATCAGCCGCCAGCGTGCGGGACGTCGGTGCCAGCATGGACGGTGAGACGCCCAAGCCGATTGACCCGGAGGTACTGCGTAGCGTGAACCGGGTCGTCGTGATCGGTGAGGCCCACGTGGAAGCGGTCGAGGAGATGTCTGGCAGCATCGAGGTGTGGGACGTCGACGAACCCTCACTGCGGGGCCTGGAGGGCGTCGAACGGATGGTCTTGATCCGTGAGGATATCGCCGCCCGGGTCGCCGCGCTCCGGGCGGAACTGCTTGGCGGCCAACCGGATTCCTTGTCCTGATCGTTGCCCGTCAGCGGCCCTGAGGTTCTAGTCTTTCACCATGGCTTCGACTACCAGCAGGCATTCAGTCCTCACCGGCGCGGACAGCGAGGTCTTCCGATCGGTGACCAGGGTCGGCACCACCCGCGCCCAGCGCTCCGCGATGGGCAAGGCGTTGCGAGGCACCGTCCCGCGGGAAGCGATGGCCACGTGGCAGGTGCGCAGCGACCGCCCCGACCCGGTGGACTTGTTCAAGATCTCCCACGAGGGACGGGTCGATACCCTGATCCCGGTTCGCGTCGCCCGCATGATCGGCTCGCCCTATGGGTTCCTGCGTGGCACTGCAATCGTGATGGCCGACGACGTCGCCAAGCTACCCAGCACGGGCATCCGACCAGTCGTCTGTGGCGACTCCCATCTGGGCAACTTCGGCTTCTACCGCTCCCCCGAGGGGGAGCTGGTGATCGATCTGAACGATTTCGACGAAGCCCATCCCGGCTGCTGGGAATGGGATCTGCGTCGGCTGACAGCAGCGATCTGGGTGGCAGGAAGGGAGAACGGACAGTCCGAGGAGCAGTGCGAGGAATCCGTCCGGGCCTGTGTGAAGTCGTACCGCGGTCAGGTCCGGTTCCTCGCCGACCAGCCGCTGCTTCGTCGATCGTTCGATCGCCTGGACGTCGGAAAGCTGCACGAGACAGCGGAGGACAAGAAACTGCGCGACGAGATCAAGCGATCCAGCAAGAAGGCGCGAAAGCGCACGAGTGACCGTGCCCTCCCACGCTTCGTGGCCGATGGTGAGGACGACCGCCAGATCGTCGAGGAACCGCCGCTGATCGTCCGGGTTCCCGACGAGGAGCAACACCAAATCGGCGAGGCGCTGAACCAGTACCTGCTGACGCTGCAGCCGCACTGGCGTCGGGTGATGGGTGGCTACACGCTGCTCGACGTGGCCCACAAGGTGGTCGGTGTGGGGTCGGTCGGGCTGCGCGCCTACGTTGCGCTGTTGCAGGGGTCCAGCCCCGATGACGTGGTCTTCCTCCAGATGAAGCAGGCGCGGCGAAGTGTGCTCGCGCCCTACGTCCACGGCGATGACGCCTGGCACGCCCATCAGGGGCAACGTGTCGTCGAGTACCAGCAGGCATTGCAGACGGTGAGCGACCCACTCCTGGGCTGGACCGAATTCGGCGGTCGACAGTACTACGTGCGGCAGTTCCGCAACATGAAGGGCACCATTCCCCTTGACGCGCTCACCGCCAGCTCGCTCACCGACTACGCCCGGATCGTCGGTGCGCTGCTCGCGAAGGGCCATGCCCGCACGTCGGGCGCATCGATGATCGCCGGGTACGTCGGTCGGGGCAGCGGGCTGGATGTGGCATTCGCCCAATTCGCCCGTGCATATGCGGACCAGACCGAAGCGGATCATGCCCAACTGGTGAAAGCGGTTCGGGCCGGCAAGGTGCCCTGCGAGGAAGGAGCCCTCGACAACATCGGATCAGCCTTCCGGCCGAAGTGACCACCTGTCAGAGGCGGCGACGTAGCATGGCCAAATGGGTGACGCAGAGCTGGATGGCCACCCCGCCTCCAGTGTCGAAACGGCCGGGCCCAGCCAGCTGATCGTACTTCCCGGTGGGCCAGACGTGTCCCGACTCGCCCCCGGTGTCGGCGCCTGCCTCCTCCTTGCGGGCGCGGTTGCGGGGGTGCTGTCAGCGGATCGAAGCGCCTACCTGTTGAGTTCCGTCGGCCTGCTGCTCACCATCGCGCTGGCTTGGCTGCCCGACCTCGGGGATCGTCGACGGGTGCTGCGCAGAATGCTGATCGTGGTACTTGCCTCCTGCTGCGTGCTGTTGGCGCCTGGGGTGATGCTGCGCCACTCACATTCTGGCGTTTTGCGCGGAGGCGGACCAGCAATGGATGCTCCGTCGAACTCACCCGTCCTGGCGCTCAGCTGGCGGGATGCAACCGTCCTGACCGGGCGCAATGGCGTGACACTGGTGCGGACCGCTGGCGCTCAGCTGGGATCGTGGCGGTTGCAGGTGCACAGCATCCAGCTCAATGGCGGTTCGACTGCTGTGATCGTCGCCTCCGACCGTTTCATTGCAGTGGCGGAATCGGGCGAGACCAGGTGGCAGGCGGATCGCGGAGTCAACGAGCGAGGAGAAGCGAACCAGTACGTCTATGCCATCCACGGAGATCTGGTGACCATCGCCGGGCCCTGTCAGAACACCTGCCGAGCCACGACCCGAGACTCCTCAGGTGCGATTGTCTGGCGAGGCGAGGTGATGACCCGCTGGTGGTTGCTCGACCGCTTCGGAGGGTGGCCCTTCACGCAGCGTCCTCCCGAAACGCTGATCGTGGCCTCTGGCGGCGAGCTCATCCTGGCGGAGCCCGATGGCCGCAGCCTGGCCAGGCTGCCGGATCTGGATTGGGTGGTGAGCACCAACTCCGGGGATCTGGTCGGTGCAGCAAGGGAGGGAACGATCCGGGGCTTCCGAGGCGGCCGCCAGATCTGGGACAGCAAGATCCCTACGCCGGTGATGTACGAACTCACCGACCTCCGCACTCATCTGCTACTCAACGGCCAGGAGTACTTCGAGCTCATCAGGCTCAGCGATGGCGACCGGACACCCATCTCGTCGGTTGCCTCGGTCGGTGCCAATTCGCTGGTGTGGATGGCGGACGCCCAGACTGTGCGCGGACTTTCGATGAGCACCGGCGCGATCTGGCAGCATCGGCTTCCGATCGGTGGCTCCGCAGTGTGGGAGCAGGACGCCGTCGTCGTGATGTCGCCGACCATGAGTCGGCTGGCCAAGCTTGCCGGGGACGCCGACATGGTGGATCTGGAGGTCCTGGATGCCCGCGACGGCCAACTGCGCGCGCGGGCCACCCAGCCACGTCCGCTGCGGATACTGCCAATGGGATCTGACAGCGCCGTACTGATCGCGACCGACGGCAGCCTCATCTGGCTGTCGCCCAGTGGGGTGTGATTCACCGCCCTCCGGTACGACCTTCACGTGACACGATGGACACGTCCGGCGCACACCACAACGACCTGAGACCCGAATCAACAGAGGACCCGAGATGAATCAGCCAGTACTTGCCCTGACCGTCGGTGACCCGGTCGGCATCGGCCCCGAAATCACTGTCCGCACC
>JAGXHS010000110.1 GCA_024636075.1 Propionibacteriaceae bacterium | reverse complement strand
GGCCGCCGAAGCCGTGGACATGACCTTGCCGGTGGACCTGCATCCGGTCGGGGCCATCCACCCGATCAGCGCCATGATCGACACCATGAGTGACATCTTCGTGGCGATGGGATGGGAGGTCGCCGAAGGCCCCGAAGCCGAAGCCGAGTGGTACAACTTCGATGCGCTGAACCTGGGTCCTGACCACCCGGCGCGGGATCTGCAGGACACGCTGTGGCTGGACCCCGTCAGTCACGGGGTGCTGCTGCGCACCGCCACCTCGCCGGTACAGATCCGCACCCTGCTGGAGCGTGAGCTGCCGGTGTACGTGGTGAGCCCCGGGAAGGTCTTCCGTGCCGACGAGTACGACGCCACCCACCTGCCGGTCTTCCACCAGATCGAGGGCCTCTGCGTCGACAAGAACATCTCGATGGCCCACCTGCGGGGAACCCTGGACCACTTCGCCAGAGAACTGTTCGGCGGCGACGTGCGCACCAGGATGCGGCCGCACTATTTCCCGTTCACCGAACCGAGCGGCGAGGTCGACCTCCAGTGCTTCGTCTGCCACGGCGAGTCCGAGGACAACCCGGATCGTCCCTGTCGTACCTGCAAGAGCGAAGGGTGGATCGAGTGGGGCGGCTGCGGTGTGGTGAACCCACGGGTGCTGGCCGCCTGCGGCATCGACACCGACGTCTACTCCGGTTTCGCCTTCGGGATGGGTGTCGACCGCACCGTGATGTTCCGCAACAACGCCTCCGACCTGCGCGATTTCGTCGAAGGTGACATCCGCTTCAGCCGTTCACTCCTGGGAGAAGCACGATGAGGGTTCCCGTCTCCTGGCTGCGCAGTCTGGTCCAGTTGCCCGATGCCACCACCACCAAGGGCATCGCCGATGCCCTCACTCGCGCCGGGTTGAATGTCGAGCGGATCGAGCAGATCGGTGCCGACGTCTCCGGGCCGGTGGTTGTCGGCCGAGTGCTGGAATCCAGCGCCGAACCGCAGAAGAACGGCAAGACGATCTTCTGGTGTCGTGTCGACGTCGGCGCCGAACACAACGGCGACGAGGGTTCCCGGGGAATCGTGTGTGGTGCCCCCAATGTCGCCGCTTCCCAGCTGGTGGTGGTCGCGCTGCCCGGTGCGGAGCTGCCCGGAGGCTTTGGGATCGCTGCCCGCAAGACCTATGGGCACGTGTCAGACGGGATGATCTGCGCCGAGGACGAGCTCGGGCTGGGTGACGGCCATGACGGCATCATGGTGCTGCCCGAACAGGTCGAGGGCCGAACGCTGCGGCCGGGCCTCGACGCGATGCCGCTGTTGGCGGCCCGGGACGAGGTGCTCGAGATCGACGTCACACCGGACCTCGGTTATGCGCTGTCGGTGCGTGGCGTGGCCCGCGAGGTGGCCCAGGCCTTCGGGGTCAGCTTCGCGGATCCGTACCGGTTGCCGGTGCCCGCCGAGCAGACACTGGGCTATCCGGTGCGGGTCGAGGACGAACAGGGCTGCAGCCTGTTCGTCGCCCTGACGATCAACAACATCGACAGCACCGCACCCTCGCCGCTGTGGCTGCAACGGCGCCTGCAGATGGCCGGGATGCGATCAATCTCTCTGACCGTCGACATCACCAACTACGTGATGCTGGAATCCGGCCAGCCGCTGCACGCCTATGATGCAGCCACATTGAGCGGCCCGATCGCGGTGCGGCGGGCGCTGCCGGGCGAGCAACTGACCACCCTCGACGACCAGGTGCGCAAACTTGGCACCGCCGACCTGCTGATCACCGATGATTCTGGCCCGATCGGCATTGCCGGCGTGATGGGCGGTGCATCAACCGAGGTCAGCGACACCACCGAGCGCATCGTTCTGGAGGCCGCCCACTTCGACCCGGTCGATGTCGGCCGAACCTTCCGGTCGCACAAGCTGCCCTCCGAGGCCTCGAAGCGATTCGAGCGGACGGTCGATCCTGCGCTGCCGTACGCCAGCGCACGGGCAGCGGCGGCACTCCTGGCCGAGCTCGGCGGCGGCGAGCTGGAGCACTCCGAGACAGTGGTGGGTTCGGTTCCCGAGATGCACCGGCAACAGATGCTGGCGGACCTGCCGCAGCGCATCCTGGGCGCTGAGCTCTCCCGCGGACGGGTGATCGACATCCTCACCGCTTCGGGGGTGAACGTCATCGCACTGGGGGATTCGCTCACCCTGACACCACCCAGCTGGCGCCCGGACCTGGCCGATCCCTACGACTACGTGGAAGAAGTGGGCCGCAAACTCGGCTTCGACGCGATTGCGTCGGTGTTGCCCAAGGCTCCGGCCGGGCGAGGCCTCACCAGGGAACAGCGCGGGCGTCGGGCCGCTGCCTCGGCAGCGGCGGCACTCGGCTTCGTCGAGCTGATCTCGTTGCCGTTCATTTCCTCCGACGAGGTCGAGGGTCTGGGGATCAGGGTTCCCGACCCACGCGCCGACACCGTTCGGTTGGCCAATCCGCTGGACGACACCAAACCACTGCTGCGCAGCAGCCTGCTGCCCGGCCTGTTCGCGGCGGTGGCCCGCAACACCTCCCGAAGCCAGAAGGATCTGGCCTTGTTCGAGAGCGGGCGGGTGTTCATCGGACGCGACACCAGCGCTGCACCCCGACCGGGTGTGTCCGCCCGACCCTCCGTCGAAGAGCTGACGGCACTCGACGCCGCACTGCCGGACCAGCCGAGATGGCTGGCTGGGGTGGTCACCGGGGAGTGGAACCAGCAGGGATGGGCTGGTCCGGCTGGGCCCGCCTCGTGGCAACACGCAGTGGCGCTGGCAGAATCTGTTGCGGCATCGCTCGGAGTCACCCTGATCCGACGCAACGTCGAGGTGGCGCCATGGCATCCCGGTCGCTGCGCCGAGCTGCTGGTCGGCGACGCGGTCATCGGTTGCGCCGGTGAACTGCACCCGACGGTGGTCAAGACCTTCGGTCTGCCGGCGCGCACATCCGCGGTGGAGCTGGATCTTGACGAACTCATCGCATTGGCGCCCGAGGGTGGCGAGATCCATCCGCTCTCGCCGTGGCCAATGGCCAACCAGGACGTCGCGCTGGTGGTCGCCGATGACGTGGCGGCCGCTGACGTCCGGGCCGCACTGGTGGAGGGAGCCGGTGGGTTGCTGGAATCGATCCATCTGTTCGACGTCTACACCGGCCAGCAAGTCGAGCCGGGCAAGAAATCCCTGGCGTTTGCGCTGCGCTTCCGGGCCCCGGACCGGACCCTGACCGACCACGAGGCTGCCGCCGCCAGGGATGCCGCTGTCGAGCTGGCCGCGGCACGTCACGGCGCAATCCACCGAGCCTGAAGGAGGCCATCAATCATGTGCCAGTACTGCGGATGTTACGCGAACACTCACATTGGGCGGTTCATGGATGAGCACGTCATCCTGGTGAACCTGCTCGGTGATCTCGGGCGAGCCATCGAGGCAGATCAGGTCGAGAAGATCGGACGGCTCTGCGGTGACATGACCGATTTGTTCAGCGTGCATGCCGAGGACGAGGAGACCGGCATCTTCACTGAGATGAAGGTCGAAGAGGCCTATCGGGACAAGATCGACGCTCTCTGCGGGGAGCACCAGAGCCTGCACGACGACGTTGCCGCGATTCGTTCCGGGGAGTGGGGGCGCTACCCGGCGTTCGCCCACATGCTCCGCGAGCACATCAACGCTGAGGACAACGGGCTCTTTCCCGCTGCCAACATCGAGCTGGATGGGGATGCCTGGGATCGGGTCGACGCGCGAATGCTGGCCAATGCGGCGCAGCGCAACAGCTGACAAGTCACGTCGTCTGGAATAACTATCTACTATCTGTCATGATTATCACATGATTGGAAAGCTGACCGTGGCTGTCGCTGGCTGTACAGGCTATGCCGGTGGTGAACTGCTGCGCCTGTTGCTGCAGCATCCTCTCGTGAGCATTGGCGCCCTGACGGCAGGCTCGAGTGCCGGTTCGAAGCTGGGGGCGCACCAGCCGCACCTGCGACCGCTGATCGACCGCGACGTTCTGGACACCACCAGCGACAATCTGGCTGGGCACGACGTGGTGTTCATGGCGCTGCCGCACGGCACCTCCGCACCGGTTGCGGCCGAGCTGCCCGAAGACTGTCTGGTCATCGACTGCGGGGCAGACTTCCGGCTCAGCGATCCGGCGATGTGGGAGAAGTTCTACGGGACTGCGCATGCCGGCACGTGGCCCTACGGCTTGCCGGAGCTGCCTGAACAACGCGGCGTGCTGGCTGGTGCCCGTCGGATCGCAGTGCCCGGCTGTTACCCGACCTCAGCCACACTGGCATTGCTGCCGGCGCTGGTCGCCGGATTGGTCGACGGTTCCGACGTGGTGATCACCGCGGCCAGCGGCACGTCCGGGGCAGGCAAGGCCGCCAAGCCGAATCTGATCGGATCGGAGCTCTTCGGTTCTGCATCCGCGTACGGCGTCGGTGGCGTGCATCGCCACACCCCGGAGTTGCTGCAGAATTTCAGGCGTCTCGGTGCGAAGGCCCCCAGCGTCAGCTTCACCCCGGTCCTGGTGCCGATGGCGCGCGGAATCCTGGCCGTCGTCAGCGCACCGATTGCGGACGACATCTCCGTGGCGGATGTCCAGGCTGCCTACCGGCGCGTCACCGATGACGAACCCTTCCTCGAGCTTCTGACCGAAGGCCAGTGGCCGCAGACACAGCACGTCGTGGGCTGCAACGCAGTGCACCTGCAAGCCACCATCGATCGTTCGGCGGGGCGGCTGGTGGCGGTCGCTGCCCTGGACAATCTCACCAAGGGCACAGCGGGGGGTGCCATCCAGTCGATGAACATCGCCAGTGGCCTGCCGGAGACAATCGGCCTGACGACGATCGGAGTGGCCCCGTGACCCTGACTGTCGACACCTCGGGTACCGTCACCACGCCGGCAGGCTTCACCGCCGTCGGCCTGGCGGCTGGAATCAAGCAGAGCGACGTAAAGGACCTCGCCCTGGTCGTCAACGAGGGGCCGGATTCCGTTGCGGCCGCCGTGTTCACCAGCAACCGGGTGTGTGCCGCTCCGGTGGTCTTCTCGCGCAATGCCGTCTCCGACGGTCACCTGCGGGCCGTGGTACTCAACTCCGGCGGCGCGAACGCCTGCACCGGTGCCGATGGTCTGGACGACACAGTCCGCACCGCAGCTGCGGTGGCCGCCGAACTCGATTGTGACGCGATGGACGTGGCAGTCTGCTCCACCGGGCTCATCGGTGTGCGGCTGCCGATGGTCGCGCTGCTGGGCGGGGTGACCAGTGCCGCACTCGCGCTCAGTGCGAACGGGGGCCTCGACGCGGCCAAGGCGATCATGACCACCGACTCGGTGCCCAAGACAGCCAGCCACACCAGCGCTGCCGGTTGGAGCATCGGTGGCATGGCCAAGGGAGCCGGGATGCTGGCGCCCGCATTGGCCACGATGCTGGTGGTGCTCACCACGGACGCCCGGGTCAAGCCGATGGTCCTGGACAGGGCGCTGCGGGCAGCCACCGCACAATCATTAGACCGGATCGACTCCGACGGCTGCCAGTCGACCAACGACACCGTTCTGGTGCTCTCCAGCGGCGCAAGCGACCAGGAACCGGCAGCCGAGGAGTTCACGGAGGCTCTGACCGCTGTCTGCTTCGATCTGGCGATGCAACTGCTCGCGGACGCCGAGGGTGCCCAGCACGAGATCGCGATCACTGTCACCGGCGCAGTCAGTGAGGCGGACGCGTTGCTGGTGGCCCGCGAGATCGCCCGCAACAATCTGTTCAAGTGCGCAGTGTTCGGCAACGACCCCAACTGGGGACGGGTGCTGGCCGCGGTGGGGGTCACCCACGCGGTCTTCGACCCGGAGCGGCTGGATGTCCGGTTCAACGAGGTTCCGGTCTACACAGCTGGCGCCATCGACGTCGATCGCAGCGAGGTGGATCTGAGTGATCGACAGGTGGAACTGCTGGTCAACCTCAACGCAGGAGCGCAGATGGCAACCGTCTGGACCAATGACCTGACCTACGAATACGTGCGCGAGAACGCGGAGTACTCCTCATGACCAACAGCCGCAGTATCGACTACGGCCAAGCAGTGACAAAGGCCGAGTCCCTGATCGAGGCACTCCCGTGGCTGGAGCGCTACGCAGACAGCGTGCTGGTGATCAAGTACGGCGGAAACGCCATGGTCGACAACACGCTGAAGAAGGCGTTCGCCGAGGACATCGTCTTCCTCAGGCGGTGCGGTATCCGCCCGGTCGTGGTGCACGGTGGCGGACCGCAGATTTCCTCGATGCTGGACCGGCTGGGCATCAGCAGCGAGTTCCGCGGCGGCCTGCGAGTCACCACCCCTGAAACAATGGACGTGGTTCGGATGGTGCTGGTCGGCCAGGTCGGTCGCGAACTGGTGGGCCTGATCAATGCTCACGGACCATTCGCCGTCGGCATGTCGGGCGAGGACGGCGGATTGCTGACCGCACAACGCAAGGGCCTCGAACTGGACGGCGAAGACGTCGACCTCGGTCTGGTGGGAGAAGTGGCCTCGGTGAACACCGATGCCATCACCGACCTGATCGCGGGCGGACGGATCCCGGTGGTGGCCACCGTCGCACCCGACGCCGACGGGCAGGTGCACAACGTGAACGCCGACACCGCGGCGGCTGCTCTGGCCAGCGCCCTGGGCGCCCAGCGGATGGTGGTGCTGACCGACGTGCCGGGGCTCTACTCAAACTGGCCGCACTCCGAGGAGATCATCTACGAGATCACGGCAGATGACCTCCGTCGGCTGCTGCCCAACCTGGCAGCGGGAATGATCCCGAAGATGGAGGCCTGTCTGGCCGCAGTTGATCATGGCGTGCCGCGGGCCACCGTCATCGATGGTCGTGTGCCGCACTGCCTGTTGTTGGAGATCTTCACCGATGAAGGCATCGGCACCATGGTTTTCGCAGACTCCGGGGTGGCGGCTGAATCCGGAGCCGGGTATGGATCCGGCGTCGCCGACCGAGTTGGGAAGGACCTCCAATGACCGAACCTCTGCCCACCGATGTGGCAAGCCCAGATTCCCAATCCGCTCTCACCGCCCGCTACGGCGACGTGATGATGAACACCTTCGGTGCTCCCAAGCGGATCTTCGTCCGCGGCGAGGGTACCAACGTGTGGGATGCCGACGGCCGGCGCTACACCGACTTCCTGTCCGGGCTGGCGGTCACTGTGCTCGGGCACGCGCACCCGGCGGTCCTCGCGGCGATCAGTTCGCAGCTGTCCACTCTGGGCCACATCTCCAACTTCTTCGCCAGCCCCGCGCAGATCGCCCTGGCCGAACGTCTCGTCGAGTTCGTCACCAGCAATGACCCGGAGCGCGACGCCAAGGTGTTCTTCACCAACTCCGGCACCGAGGCGAACGAAGCGGCTTTCAAGATCACCCGGCGTACCGGCCGTACCCGGATCGTCGCGATGGAGGGCTCCTTCCACGGTCGCACGATGGGCGCGCTGGCGATCACTGCGAACCCTGCCTACCGCGAACCGTTCGAGCCTCTTCCCGGTGAGGTGAGGTTCGTTCCCTACGGTGATGCTCAAGCCCTCGCCGAAGCCGTCGACAACACGGTGGCGGCCATCGTGATCGAACCCATCCAGGGCGAGAACGGTGTCGTGGACCCCGGTCACGAGTTCCTGCAGGCTGCCCGCGACATCGCGGACGAGAACGGTGCGCTGCTGTGGCTGGACGAGGTGCAAACCGGCATGGGTCGCACCGGTCACTGGTTGGCCAGTGGCCCATCCGGTGTGACGGCCGACATCGTCACACTCGCCAAGGGCTTGGGCAACGGCTTCCCGATCGGGGCCTGCATCGCAACCGGCGCCGGCAGCGCCATGCTCGTGCCGGGTAACCACGGCACCACCTTCGGTGGCAACCCGGTCGCGGCGACCGCCGCCCTGGCGGTGATCGAAGTGATCGAACGCGAGGGACTGCTCGAGGTAGCCCAGCAGCTCGGCGCCCGGCTGACCGCGAGGGTCGAAGCCCTGGAGCATCCGCTGGTGGAGCAGGTCCGGGGTAGGGGTTTGCTGCTGGGAGTCGTGCTCGCCGAGCCGATTGCACCCCGTTTGTCAGAAGTGCTGCTGGATCGGGGCTGGATCACCAATGCTCCCCGCCCCAACGTGCTCCGGCTGGCTCCACCGCTGATCATCAGCCCGTCCGAGGTCGATGACTTCGTTGCTGCGCTGCCGGACGCACTGGCGGCGAGCCATGGCTGAGCTCACCACCAGGGCGGCCCGACAGGGGAGAGTGGCCGAGCTGATCTCGAACCACCAGGTCTCCAGCCAGGCTGAGCTCTCCGAGCTGCTGTCAACTGGGGGCATCGTCGTGGCCCAGAGCACCCTCAGCAAGGATCTGCTGGAGATCGGTGCCGTCCGGGTGCGCGGGGTGGATGGCAAACTGGTCTACGCCACGCCCGCCGAAGATGCCGCCGTCGATCGGCACACAGCCGAACACCGTCTGGCGAGACTCTGCGGCGAGCTGCTCGTCGGAGCCGACGCCAGCGGCAACCTGACGGTTCTCAAGACCCCCCCGGGCGGTGCCCAGTACTTCGCCTCGGCGATTGATCGGGCGGGGTGGTCCGATGTTCTCGGTACGATCGCAGGCGACGACACTGTGCTGATCATCGGTCGGGAGCCGACCTCCGGCGATGATCTGGCCGAGCGCGTCACCCGACTGGGCCGTGACACCCAATGACGGACGTACATGCCACTGACAAGCGAATACGCCACCGACAGCAAGAATCCGGGGGAGATCGCCCCCGACAGAGCGAGAGCCCAGGAGACCCGTGACCCAGCACGACAGCCAACAGAACAGCGCGAAGGACACCTCGACGACTGTCCCCGCCCCGGACCATCAGGGCCGGTTGTGGGGTGGACGGTTCAGTGGTGGTCCGGCTGACGCGATGTTCGCCTTGTCGGTCTCCACCCACTTCGACTGGCGACTGGCGCCCGACGACATTGCCGGCTCCCGTGCCCACGCCAAGGCTCTGCACAGTGCCGGTTTGCTCACCGATGGCGAGCTGGAGGGGATGCTCGCCGGACTCGACCGACTGCTGGACGACGTGCTGGCGGGCAGGTTCACCGCAGCCGCCGCCGACGAGGACGTGCACGGCGCTCTGGAGCGTGGCCTGACCGAGATCGTCGGTGGCGAGCTCGGTGGGCGCCTTCGGGCCGGTCGATCCCGCAATGACCAGATCGCCACCCTGATCCGGCGTTACCTGCGTCGCGAGATGGCCATGATCGCCGACGAGGTCGGTCGGCTGGTGTCGGTCCTGCACAAGCAAGCCAGCGACCACCTCGGTGCGGTGATGCCGGGCAGGACGCACATGCAGCATGCCCAGCCGGTCCTGCTCTCGCACCACTTGCTGGCGCACGCCTGGCCACTGCTGCGCGACATCGACCGCATCATCGACCTCGACCGGCGGCTCGCGATCAGCCCCTACGGTTCCGCTGCTCTGGCGGGCACGTCGCTGGGGCTGGATCCGGAACTGGTGGCGCGGGAACTCGGTTTCAGCGGATCGGTGGCCAACTCGATGGACGGCACCGCGGCTCGTGACGTCGTAGCCGAAGCTGCCTTCGTGCTTGCCCAGATCGGCGTCGATCTGTCCCGGCTGAGCGAGGACGTGATCGCCTGGTGCACCCACGAGTTCGGCTTCGCCACTCTGGATGACGCCTGGTCCACCGGATCATCGATCATGCCGCAGAAGAAGAACCCGGACGTTGCCGAGCTCGCCCGCGGCAAGGCTGGCCGGCTGTTGGGCAACCTGACCGGCCTGATGGCGACGCTGAAGGCGCTGCCGTTGGCCTACAACCGCGACCTGCAGGAGGACAAGGAGCCGATCTTCGACTCCATCGACCAGTTGTCGGTGCTGATCCCGGCGATGGTCGGCATGGTCGGAACGCTCAGGTTCCACGAGGAGCGAATGCTCGAGTTGGCACCACGCGGCTTCTCCCTGGCCACCGATGTCGCCGACTGGCTGGTGCGTCAACGGGTGCCGTTCGCCGAAGCCCATGACATCGCGGGGCAGGCGGTCAGCCATTGCGAGCGCCGCGGGATCGAGTTGGGCGATCTGCAGGAGAGCGACCTGGCGGAGATCTCCGCCAAGCTGTCCCCGGAGGTGCTGACCGTGCTCTCGGTCGACGGTTCGGTGCGTGCCCGCAGCGGTCGTGGTGGGACGGCACCTGATCAGGTCCGGCAGCAGTTGCAGGAGCTCTCTGCCGAGCTGGATCGTCATCTGGCACTGAGTCGGGAAGCCTCCCGGCAGGTAGCTGCCCGCTGAGCGGCGCCTGCTGGCTGTCAGCCGCCGGACGTGGTTGACTCGCTGGCACGACAGAAGATCACGGTGGACGCCGTGGCCGAGCCCTACGGAGCAGACGAGTGAACGTGCTGGACGAGTTGAAGTGGCGTGGGCTGGTGGCCCACTCGACCGACGAGGAGGCGCTGTCAGCGCACTTCGATGATGGTCCGGTCACCTTCTACGTGGGCTTCGACCCCACGGCCCCGAGTATCCACATGGGCAATCTGGTGCAGATGGTCGTTGCCCGGCACCTACAGGCGGCCGGGCACAAGCCGCTCATCCTGGTGGGGGGTTCGACCGGTCAGATCGGCGATCCCAAGCAGACGGCGGAGCGCAGTCTCAACGATCCGGTGCTGGTGGCTGGCTGGGTGCAGCGGATCACTGACCAGGTGTCACGGTTCATCAGTTTCGAGGGTGACAATGCCGCCACGGTGGTCAACAACCTGGACTGGACCGGCGGCATGACGGTGATCGAGTTCCTGCGCGACGTGGGCAAGCACTTTCCGGTGAATCGGATGCTGGCCCGCGACGTGGTGGCGAACCGCTTGGAGTCCGGAATCTCCTACACCGAGTTCAGCTACGTGTTGCTGCAGTCCCTGGACTACCGCGAACTGTTCCGCCGGCACCAGTGCACGCTGCAGACCGGTGGCTCCGACCAGTGGGGCAACATCACCGCCGGCGTAGAGCTCATTCGCCGTTCCGACGGCGAGCGGGTGCACGCTCTGGCGACACCGCTGTTGACCAAGGCTGACGGCACCAAATTCGGCAAGACCGAAGCCGGAACGGTATGGCTCGATCCAGAGATGACCAGCCCGTACGCCTTCCACCAGTTCTTCCTCAACGCGGAGGACGCCAAGGTTGTCGACTACCTCAAGGTCTTCTCATCGAGGTCCCGGGAAGAGATCGAGCAGCTCGCCGATGAAACCGAACGGGCACCCCACCTGCGGGCCGCGCAGCGCGCACTCGCCGATGACGTGACTGACCTGGTCCATGGCGTTGGCGAACGCAAGGCAGCCACCAAGGCAGCCCAGGCGTTGTTCGGTAAGGCAGAGCTGCGAGACCTGGACGAGAGGACGCTCGCGGCTGCCACTGCTGGGCTCAACCCGGTGAGCGTCGATGGCGAGATGCCAACGATGGCAGACGCACTGGTGTTGGCCGGCGTGGTGGCGAGCAAATCGGCTGCCCGCCGAACCATCGCTGAAGGTGGGGCCTACCTCAACAATGAACGGATCGCCGACGCCGATGCCCCTCTGACCAGGGGCGGCCTGCTCGCCGGGGGCTACGCCATCCTGCGGCGGGGTCGCAAGACCCTCGGCGCGCTCCAGGGTTGACCAGCCGAGTTGGCCGGTGACTTTTCTCACTTGTCGCCGAGTTGCATCGTCGCCGGGTACTCAGTAATGTCTACCAAGCCTTGACGGTGATCCGGACGAAGGGCATCGGCGAAACATCGCTGACGTGCCTCCAGGACGGGCC
>JAGXHS010000109.1 GCA_024636075.1 Propionibacteriaceae bacterium | reverse complement strand
CGGAGATGTGTATAAGAGACAGCGTGCAGGCCGCCCGCCTGGTCGCCGGATTCGGTGGCTCGATGTCCGGCGAGCACGGGGATGGCCGGGCCCGATCGGAGTTGCTGCCAGCGATGTACTCCCGCCAAGCGCTCGACCTGTTCGGTGCGGTGAAGGCCGAGTTCGATCCGCGCAACCTGATGAATCCGGGCGTGCTGGTCGATCCGCAGCCGATCGACGCCAACATCCGGATGGCGGCCGCCCGCACCTCACCGTTGATGATCCAGGCGCCGGACTTCGTCCGAGACGCGCACCGCTGCACCGGTGTCGGCAAGTGTCTGGCGAACAACACCGCATCCGGCGGCGTGATGTGTCCGTCGTACCTGGCCACCGGGGACGAGAAGGACTCGACCCGAGGCAGGGCACGCATCCTGCAGGAGATGGTCAACGGTTCGCTCATCAGCGACGGCTGGCGCTCACCCGAGGTGCACCAGGCTCTCGACCTGTGTCTGTCCTGCAAGGGCTGCGGTCGGGACTGCCCCACCGGGGTCGACATGGCCAGCTACAAGTCCCGGGTGCTGCACGAATCCTTCCGGGGTCGGCTGCGTCCGCGCACCCACTACGCCCTGGGGTGGTTGCCTCGCTGGGGACGGATGGTGACCCGGTTGCCGGGAATGGGGCTGATGGCGAACCTCGGCACGCAGACGCCGGGGCTGAAGAATCTGGTGCGAGCTGCCGCCGGGGTGGACCAGCGTCGCCCGATGCCCACGTTCCGGGTCGGCGGCTCGGCGCGACGGGAACATCGCCGGACTGCAGAAAGACCTGAGTCTGGCCCGGAAGTGGTGATCTGGGTGGACTCGTTCACTGACTCCTTCACCGGCACCGCGCTACCTGCGCTGATCCAGGTGCTGGAGCACGCGGGCCACCGGGTGTCGGTGTTGCAGCAGACGGCGTGCTGCGGACTGACGTGGATCACCACCGGCCAGTTGGAAGGCGCCCGGCGGCAGTTGCGGGCAGCGCTCGACGTGCTCGCTCCGATCGCGGAACGTGGCGTGCCGATCGTGGGGATGGAACCGTCATGTATCGCGGTGTGGCGCAGCGACGCCGCCGAACTGATCGACGATCCTCGGGTGGCAAGCGTCAGCTCGGCGATCGTCACCTTGGCCGAGCTGTTGAGCGACACCGCGGGGTGGCAGCCACCAGACCTGAGTGGTCACACGATCGTTGCCCAGCCGCACTGCCACCATGCCTCGGTACTCGGCTGGGCCGCCGACCAGCGGATCCTGGACGCCTCTGGTGCCCACGTCGTGACGGTCGGTGGCTGCTGTGGCCTGGCGGGCAACTTCGGTGTCGAACAGGGGCACTACGAGGTGTCGGTTGCGGTCGCGGAGCACGACCTGCTGCCTGCCGTACGGGCAGCAGGTGAGGACGCCATCGTGCTGGCCGACGGCTTCAGTTGCCGCAAGCAGCTCTCCGATCTGGAATCCCGGCAGGCCGTGACCCTGGCTGAGCTGCTGCTCACCCACACTGTGGTGGACGGCTGAACTCAGACGCGCTTCAACCGGCGGTGCTTGCTGGCGTGCGGGCGCGCCGCTTCGGCACCGAGCCGTTCGACCTTGTTCTTCTCGTAGTCGGCGAAGTTGCCCTCGAACCAGAACCAGCGCGGCTCGCCATCGGTGTCCTCACCCTCCCAGGCGAGCATGTGGGTGGCGACCCGGTCGAGGAACCAGCGGTCGTGGGAGATCACCACGGCGCAGCCGGGGAACTCCAGCAGCGCATCCTCCAGCGACTGCAGCGTTTCCACGTCGAGGTCGTTGGTGGGTTCGTCGAGCAGCAGCACGTTGCCACCCATTTTCAGCGTGAGTGCCAGGTTCAGCCGGTTGCGTTCACCACCGGAGAGCACGCCGGCCGGCTTCTGCTGGTCGGGTCCCTTGAAACCGAAGCTGGCCACGTACGCCCGGGACGGCACCTCGTAGTTGGCGACCTTGATGAAGTCGAGCCCGTCGGAGACGACTTCCCAGACGTTCTTCTTCGGTTCGAGGCCTGAACGGCTCTGGTCGACGTAGGACATCGAGACGGTCTCGCCGATCTTGAGCTCGCCGGCATCGGGCTGCTCCTCGCCGACGATCATCTTGAACAACGTCGACTTGCCGACCCCGTTGGGGCCGATGATGCCGACGATGCCGGCGCGCGGCAGCGAGAACGACAGGTTCTTGATCAGCACCCGGTCGCCGAAGCCCTTCGTGAGCTTGCTGGAATCGATGACGTTGGTGCCCAGACGCGGGCCCGGTGGAATGTTGATCTCTTCGAGGTCGCGCTTGCGATTGCGTTCCGCCTCGGTGGCGAGTTCCTCGTAGCGTGACAACCTGGCCCGGTTCTTGGCCTGCCGGGCCTTCGGGTTGCTGCGCACCCATTCCAGCTCCTGTGCCAGAATCTTGGCGCGCTTGGCGTCCTTCTTGCCCTCTATCTGAAGGCGCTGCTGCTTGGTTTCCAGATAGGTCGAATAGTTGCCCTCGTAGGGGTGCAGTCGGCCGCGGTCCACCTCGCAGATCCATTCCGCAACGTTGTCCAGGAAGTAGCGGTCGTGGGTGACGGCCAACACGGCACCCGGGTAGCTCTTCAAATGGCCCTCCAACCAGTTGACGCTCTCCGCATCCAGGTGGTTGGTGGGCTCGTCCAGCAGCAACAGATCCGGCTGGTCGAGCAACAGCTTGCACAACGCCACCCGACGCCGTTCACCACCTGACAGGATGTCCACCGGGGTGTCGCCGGGCGGACACTGCAGGGCGTCCATCGCCTGCTCGATCTGTGAATCGATGTCCCAGGCGTTGCGGTGGTCCAGGTGGGCCTGCAGCTTGCCCATGTCGTCCATCAGAGCATCGAAGTCGGCGTCCGGATCGGCGAAGGCATTGCTGATCTCGTCGTAGCGGGCCATCATCGCCTTGGTCTCGGCGACCCCCTCCTCGACGTTCTCCCGGACCGTTTTGTCCTCGGTCAGCGGGGGCTCCTGCAGCAGGATTCCCACGCTGGCCTCCTTGGCCAGTTGGGCGTCACCGTTGTTGGCACGCTCCAGACCTGCCATCAACTTCAGCAGCGTCGACTTGCCGGCGCCGTTGGGGCCGACAACACCGATCTTGGCGCCGGGGTAGAAGGACAGCGTCACGTTGTCGAGAATGACCTTCTCACCGACCGCCTTGCGGACGTTGTGCATGGTGTAGATGTACTCAGCCAAGAGTGGATCCTTCGAGCGGGAGGGGCATCGGAATGGCAGCAGCCATCAGACGGGCCGCGGTTCACCGTGGGCCATTATGCCAGCAGCCCCCATCGATGCGAACTGAGCCGCATCGGGTCAGTGCGTGCGATGCAGTGCGTCCCGTGCAGCCGCGTAGCGGCGCAACTCCACATTGACCGGCCCCACCACGCGCTGCTCCGCCACCTCCGCTATCGACTCACGCAGCACGCTGCCGGCGCGGGCCGCTTTGCTGTGGGCGGTGAACTCAACGAACAGTCTGCTCAGCAGTGCCAGCAGCACACCCGCAATCACCCCCCGAAGACCATCATCGTCGGCAGGGTGATCCCCCGGTAGGAGTAGGCGTCGGGCAGTCGTGGCAGCTGGAAGTAGCCGAGCGCGAAGTTTGCGCCCAGCCACAGCAGGCCCACCAGCACGACGGCGATCAGCAGCCACTGCAGCATCTGGACGAGCTTCCAGTAACCCTGGCCGCGTTCCATCGCCAGGTCGGTGGTGGCCACTGCCCGGTCCAGGTCGTCGGCGAGCAGGCGTTCCTCGCGGCGGGAGGCCTGCAGCACAGCCGCCGACCAGCCCCGCGGGAGTCCTTGGGAGGCGTCATCGGCCAGTGCCCGCAGCGCGGAGTCCACCCGCGCCTTCTGCACTCCGGTACCGCTCGGCAGGCTGCTGCGTTGCACCCGGGCAGGTTCCAGCTGATTCTGCTTCTTGCTCCGGGAGCTGAACTGGTCGAGATGCAATCTGCGCAGCGGGTCGGGGCGCAGCTTCGTCAACCAACTCAGTGCGGGCCATCCGGTGGCTGCGGCGCCGCGCCGCCGCATCGCCTTCAGCACCGCTTCGGTGACCACCGGCACCCCGGCAGCTTCGCCCAATGCCTTGTGCAACTGCTTCAGTCGGGCATCGCCGAGTCCACGGGTTTCGGCCGATCCGACCTCGACACTCAGCGCAGCGGCCGCCGCATCAACGTCACCGGACAACCTGCGCGCTGCGGTCTGCTTGTCCGCGATCGACCGGGAAAGCTTCTTCCGCAGCGTGTCGACACCCCTCCCGGTCTTCGCGGAGATCGCCAGCACCTGGGCCTTCTTCAGGCCTTCGGAATCCAGCAGCCGACGCAGATCAGTGAGGCAGCGTTCCAGCTCCGTCTCGCTGAGGGTGTCGACCTGGTTCAGCACCACCATCATCACCCCGCTGTGGGCGACCAGCGGTTTCAGGTATCGGTCGTGCAGCGCGGCGTCCGCATACTTCTGCGGATCAACGACCCAGATGAACATGTCGACCAGCTGCACCAACCGATCCACCTCCGCCCGGTGCGCCAGCTCGGTGGAATCGTGATCAGGAAGGTCAAGCAGCACCAGGCCCTCAAGATCGTCGGCGCCGCCGGTGACTGTGTGGCGCCGAGGAATCTCCAACCAGTCCAACAGCTCCGACGGCGGTTCGGCGCCCCAGGAAGCAGCCATCGCCTTGGCTGTGGTGGGTCGGGTGACCCCGGGTTCGGCGAGGGTGGTGCCGGAGACGGCATTGAAGGCGGACGACTTTCCCGAGCCGGTGGCTCCAGCGAGGGCGACGACGGTCACCTCTCCGGAGAAGGCGAGTCGGCGATCCACCTGTCGGACCACTCGCTGCGCTCCGGCGACCACGTCGTCGTCGCTGCGACCTTCGGCGAGGTCCGCTGCTTCACTCAGTGCCCTCACCCGGGACGGCAGCGACGGCTTGTTCGAGGAGAAGATCCCCATCAGTTGTCCTCCTCTACGATCTCCGCTTCGACCATTTCGGCGTGCCTGGTGTTCGAGACCTGGTTGAACTGCACCTCAGCAGCCGGCGCTGGAGTCCCCTCGGCTGGGGGCAGGGCTCTGCTGGAACCGGTCGCGATGGCGGACCGTTCGGGCTCGTAGCCTCGCAGTCGGGTCACCGACACCACCTCGGCGGCCTCGCGGATTCGTTCGGCTGATCCGTCACTGACCGACAAGCCCGACAATGCCTGCTCGTAGCGGGCCAGTTCGGTGGCCATCAGGCTCTCCACCCGGGCATCCAGATCCCGCTTGGCATGCTCGGCCAGCTTGCGGACTGCGTCGTCGCCGAACACGGCTTCCAACAGCCGCTGCGCCACCACCGTGGTGCCGCCAGCGATGCCGACCTCCGCTCCGGTCAAACCACCGGTGTGTGCGAAAACCACGACCATCAGGGACGCGGCCATGCCATTGACGCCCAGTGCCATCACCCGGGCCCGGGAACGCTTGCCCATCCCCTCTCCGGAGACCAACTCGAGCACGTCACCTTGCCAGTCCCGAATCGCCCGGGCAGCTTTGGCCGGGAAGTCTGCCGATGCCCGGGACAGGTCCTTCGAGGTGAGTTCTCGCAGCACGGCGCGTCCGGCGGGTGTCGCCCGCCAGGCGGAGTCGGTCCGTTCGGCAGCGGACTGACCCTCTTCCCGGATCAGTGCCTCCAGCCCGGACTCGACGGCCACCTTGACCTGCTCCGCTTCCGCGGGTGCTCCGCGCAACGCGCCCCACACCCGATCCCGGAACCAGGAAAGGCGTTCCTCCATCGCCCGCATGAATTCTCCGGTACCCACGAATTCGTGCCAGCGCGCCAACACTTCACCCCGCATCAGGGTGCCGTCGGCTGATTGCACCGACACCAACCGGGCAGCTTCGGCGTAAGACTTGGCGGCATCGCTGCGCAGCTGTTCCAACGCTTCTGTCTGCTCCTGCACCGCGTCGGCGACGGCAGGGGCCCTGGTTGCGGCGGAGACGATGGCGCCATCGAGGGTTTGCATCACCACGCGCTGCCGCGACTTCTCATCGGCGGCGAGGGTGGCGAGCCAGCTGCGGATCGGCGAGACAGCCGCGTCGGGCAGCAAGCCGTCTTCGTCGGTCTCGGTCTCAGGGACGGCGAACAGCGGCGATTCGGCCAATCCGCGTTCGACCATCAGCTGACCCAGGTGCGCCGGCACCGCCTCCATCGCGCCCGGTGGTACACGGTTCAGCAGCACCGCGACGGCGGTACTACGCTCTGCGGCCTGAAGCAGATAGTCCCACGGGACGGCATCGGCGTAGCGGGCAGCCGAGGTGGTGAACAGCCAGAGATCGGCGGCCTGCAACAGCTGGCCGGCGAGTTTCCGGTTCTCCTTCACCACCGAGTCGATGTCCGGGGAATCCAGCACAGCCAAGCCCTGCGGCAGGGTGTCCTCGGCGACCAGCTGCAAGGAGTGCCAGTCATTGGACGACACCCGGGAGCGGATCAGCCCCGGCAGGATCCGGTCGTCCTCGAACCAGTGGGCGTCCCCCGGGTGGTGCACCAGCACCGGGGACTTGGTGGTCGGTCGAATGACACCCGGGACACTCACCACCCGCCCGATCAGGGCGTTGATCACCGTCGACTTGCCGGCACCGGTTGAGCCGCCCACCACCACCAACAACGGCGCGTCGATGGTGGCCAGCCGCGGCAACACGTAGTCGTCCAGTTGTCGGGTGATGCTGTCGATGGCGACGGTCTGCTCTGCCGAACCCGGCAGCGGCAACCGCAATCGGACCGGGCTGAGCGACTCGCGCAGCTCAGTGAGTGCCTGGGCCAGCTTGATTGTGCTCACTGGGTCGTCCTTTCGCGGCAATTGGGCCTCAGTCGCCAAGATATGCCAACTGTGGCACGATACGGGTCGCCGCGGGGGGCATGACGCAGCGAAACGGTGATCCGTCGAGGCGCCGAGCCTGATCAACCGGAGCGGGTCGGGCCACCCGTCGGCGGCTCCCAGCTGGCTGCGACCGGGGCTCCCCAGCTACCCGTCCCGACCGGCTGCGCCCACGGGCCAGATCCCGATGGGCGCGACCGACGCCAGAACGCCAGCCGTCGCCACGGGATCGCCAAGGCCAGGCCGCTGGCCTCGTCAAGAGCCAGACCGCGCAGCCCTGTGATGTCGTCGAGCAGTTCACGTTCCCGATCCACACCGGATTCACCGATGATGCCCCGCACGATCCCGTCGCGCAGATACACCAGCTCGGTGATGCTGTGCAGCTGTTGCCGGGTGGCGCGCAACGTGACGAGTCCGCGCCGGGCCGCCACGATCAGCAACCAGGCCCGACGCCAGGCGCTGGAGAAATTGATCACGTCGCGTTCCCGCAGCCAGCCCATCTGAACGAAGTCGACCAGCCGGTCCTGGATCCGCCTCTTCTCAGTGAACACCTTGCGCACCAGGAAGAGGACAACGCCCAGAACCAGCAGCAGGGCCATGATGAAGTTCAGCCGACTGCCGCCACTGGAGGCGACCGCGTTGAACACCATGTGCCCCAGGCACGCCAAGGTGAACCCGGTCAACGGCGCCAGGATGCGGACCTGCTTGCTGCGGGTGCGCAGACCGATCGCCAGACCCACGCCTGTCGTGAATGTGAACAGTGGATGCCCGAACGACGTGTAGACCCCACGCAACAGGACCAGCTCTCGGACCGCCGCGTCGGCGTCCCCGGCCTGGATGGTGCTGGCCGAATACACGATGGCGCGGGAGTAATAGAGGATGTTCTCGACGAACGCGAATCCGATCGCCGAAAAGCCAGCGAGCGAGACGCTCTGCAAGATGCTGACAATGCGGTAGCGGACGCCGATCGCCAACCAGAACAGCACGGTCGCCTTGGCGGCTTCCTCCACGAAGGGCGCGACGAACACTGCCGGGCGGGCACCGGCGGACGGGTCTGCTCCGGTCACCGAGAGCAGCTCGCCTGCCCAGGTATTGACGTGCATCGAGATCCAGGTCGCGATGCAGGCACCCCAGACGAAGGCGAACCACCGCAATGTCCATCCCACCGACCCGAACCTGTCGAGAGCGAGGAAGACCAACAACCACACCACGGCAGTCGGCCAGGCAAACCGGAAGGCTTGCAGCAAGGCGTCGTTGTTCAACCCGGGCACGGCACCGACGCCCTCGACCACCCGATCGGGATGCACCAACAAATACATGTGCCACAGCGCGGCGGCGCTGAACAGGGCGAGGGCGACGCCGATCCACAGCCACCTGTTGCGCAGCAGGCGTTGCCGTCGGCTGAGTGAAGGATCGATCACTGGTGGGATGCCCGACAGCGAACGTGCTCGTCGTTCGGGCGCCACCATCGTCATGTCGTCCAGCCTAGCGTCGGCTCGAACACCCGCCATTGCTCGTCGAGCTCTTGGCCGCTCACGGACGGGCGTTCATTCGGTGATGCCCGTGCAGCTGGCCAGACCTGTGTCGGTCACCGAATCCACCGACACTCCGTCCACCAGAATCTCGCAACCCACCACCGTGGGCTGCTGTGAGCTGACAGTCACCGAGATGTACACCACCTGACGACCCGTCACCGACAGGG
>JAGXHS010000108.1 GCA_024636075.1 Propionibacteriaceae bacterium | reverse complement strand
GGTGGGTGCGGATGCCGTTGCGAACCGTCAGTCCGTTCGCGTTGACGACGATGCGGCTGAGCCCGACGCCCAGCATCAATCCGACCATGACCATGACGAAGAAGATCAAGGTCACTATCTGGGGGACGGTGAAGTGGCTCCTGATCGGGGCGCCGAGCCCGTACCAGAGCAGTAGAGCCCCGAACACCAGCACGATCGACAGCGAGATCGAGGTGCGCAGCACCGGCATCGAATGCATCACCAGTCGCCGCGGCTCGTCGGCCGGGGTCTTCGCGGACGCGGTAGTCATAGCCGACACGCTGAGATATCGGTGACCAGGATCGCCCGCGCCCCAGCTCCCCAGAGCAAATCCATCAGCCGATGGGCGTCGGTGCGTTGGACCATGGAGCGCACCGCGAGCCAGCCACCCTTGGCCAAGGTGGAGACGGTCGGACCCTGCAGACCGGGCACCAAGGCGCAGGTGGCTTGCAGGTCGTGCTCGTTGACGTTGAAATCGACCATCACGTAGTTGCGTGCCACCAGCACCCCGGACAATCGGCGGCGCAGCTGGTCCAAGCCGTCCGGATCCTCGGTGTGGCGGCGTTTGATGACGATGCCTTCGGACAGGCAGATCGCTTCTCCGAACAGTTCCAGCCCTGCCTTGCGCAGGGTGGTACCGGTCTCCACCACATCGGCAATGGCATCGGCGACGCCGAGCCGGATGGAGGATTCCACCGCACCGTCCAGCTTGATCAACCGGGCGTCCACACCGCGCTCGGTCAGGTACGCCTCGAGCAACCCCGGGTAGGAGGTGGCGATGCGTTTGCCCTCCAGATCGGCCAGGCTCCAGTCGGAGCCACCGGGAGCGGCGAACCGGAATCGAGAGGCTCCGAATCCCAGTGCCAGCACCTCTTCGGCTGCGGCGCCCGAATCGAACAGCATGTCACGACCGGTGATCCCCAGATGCAAGGTGCCCTCCCCTACATACACCGCGATGTCGCGCGGACGCAGATAGTAGAACTCGACGCCGTGTTCGTCGTCGATCAGCACCAGATCCTTGGCGTCATGGCGCTGCCGATACCCGGCTTCGCGCAGCATCTGGGTGGCGGCTTCGGACAGCGATCCCTTGTTGGGTATTGCGATCTTCAACAGTGGCCGTTCGGTCACGACGAGCACTCCGTTTCTTGCGAGGTAGGTAGGCGAGTGAGGTGAGCCATCAGCGACGAGCAGTGCTCGCCGGCTCAGAGGTGACGGTAGATGTCGTCCAGGTCGAGGTCGAGCGAGAGCATCATCACCTGCAGGTGGTAAAGCAGCTGGCTGATCTCTTGGGCAGCCGCGTCGCGGGATTCGTGTTCGGCGGCCATCCACACCTCAGCGGCTTCCTCCACCACCTTCTTGCCGATGCCGTGCACCCCGGCGTCCAACCGCGCGACAGTGCCGGACCCCTCTGGGCGGGTGCGGGCGGTCTCGCTGAGTTGGGCGAACAGCTCGTCGAAAGTCTTCACGTCTGCAGCCTACCGAGGAGTCCCCCGGAGCCCCTAGTTGAGTCGGCCGGAGCTAGCCGAGGCTGATGCCCAGCAGAGCATCGACGGTGGCCTTGATCTGGGCTGGGGCGTCGGTATCGTCGCCGTCCACGTCGATGGAGGCTGCCGCCCACGCGTCGATCTCGCCCAGAGCGGTGGGGGCGTCGAGATCGTTCCGCATCGCTGCCCGAAGCCGGGTGACGACGTCCACGACGGGCTGGGCAGCGTCGAGTCGGGTGGCTCGGCGCCACAGGTCGAGTCGTTCCTCGGCCCGTCGCAGACCGTCGGTGGTCCATTCCCAGTCGTCGCGGTAGTGGTGCGCCAACAGCGCCAGCCGGATGGCGGCGGATTCGGTTCCGGCTGCCCGCAACCGGGACACCAGCTCCAGGTTGCCGAGCGACTTGCTCATCTTCTTGCCGTCCAGGGCCACCATGCCGGAATGAACGTAGGTCTGCGCGAACGCATCCCCGCTGGCCGCGACGCCTTGTGCTGCGGACATCTCGTGGTGGGGGAACACCAGATCGGACCCGCCACCCTGGACGTCGAAGGCTGGCCCGAGGTATTTCAATGCGATGGCGGTGCATTCGATGTGCCAGCCGGGTCGCCCCCTCCCCAGGGGGCTGTCCCATGCGGGTTCGTCGGGGCGGGCCATCTGCCACAGCAGACTGTCCAGTGCGTCCTTCTTGCCGACGCGTTCCGGATCGCCGCCCATTGCGGCGAACCGGGTCAACATGGTGTCGCGATCAAGGTTGCTGACAATGCCGAAGGTGGGCACGGCGCTGGAGGTGAAATACCAGTCGGGGTGTTTCGGATCGTCGATCTGGTACGACAGGCCGGTGTCGTGCATCGAATGCACCAGCTCGGAGACACACGGAACACACTCGACAGCCCCGATGTAGTGGTTGGGAGGCACCACGCGCAGCGCCTCCATGTCTGTGCGGAAGAGCTCGGTCTGTTCCGCGGCGAGCTGTTCCCAGTCCTTTCCGGTGGCCAGGGCACGTTCCAGCAGCGGATCGTCGACGTCGGTGACGTTCTGGGCGTATTCGACGGCCAGTCCGAGATCACACCAGGTGCGCAGCAGCAGGTCGAAGGCAACATAAGTGTTGGCGTGGCCGATGTGGGTGGCGTCGTAGGGGGTGATGCCGCAGACATACATTCGGGCGGTGCCGGCGGCGGGCCCGACCTGCACCAGGCGGTCGGTGGCGGTGTCATGCACCAGCAGCCGCCCGGGGGCGTCGGGAGTGTCCACGTTCACGGTGGGCATCGACGGTGCGGTCCAAGCCTTCATGCATCAAACCTAGCCCGTGGTCCGGTAACGGCCGAACTGGTCCGCTTGTCAGCGTCCGTTCCAGGTCGCTCAGATCGGCGGCCACGGGATCATCGGCCAGGTGTCCCCCGGCTCCGGCCACACCCCTGCGGCCAGCAGCGCTTCGGCGCGGCCGCGGCAGGCGTCGATCTCGTCGTCGGACAACCACGGCGCCAACGCCTCGTGCACCGCATCGATGCAGTTGGCGACCAGTGCCAGTTCGTCGTCAGTGAGGGGATCACCCGCCCACCCCCACAGCACGGTGCGAAGTTTCGGTTCGGTGTGGAAACAAACACCATGATCAACTCCGACGACGCGCTTGTCCTCGCCTGTGATGATGTGGCCAGCCTTGCGATCGGCATTGTTCACGATGATGTCGAACAGCGCCAGCCGCCGTAGCCGATCATCATCGGCGTGCACCAGGGCGACGTCCTTGTCGTCGGCATCGACGCCGACCACGACCCCGAACCAGCCGCTCGGCAGGTCGCCCAACCCGACGAGGTCGCACAGCACCTCGTCGGTGGGGTCGATCCACTGCTGCAGCGAACCCGGCCCGAGTGGTCCCCCATCCAGGTAGCGGGTCGGTGGCACCACGTCGAAGCCGGCAGCTGCCGACAGGTCGAAGGCTGCCACCTCGCGACGAGCGAGGGTGTGGCGGGGGAAGTCCCACAGCGGCGCTTCGCCCGCCACCGGCTTGTAAACGTGACGCACCCCGTCCGGATCGGTGGCCAGGAACGTGGCATTGGAGGCCTGCACCAACCGGCCCACCAGCGTGATGGTTGGCGCTACGTCGCTCACCCGCGCCTCGCTCACCCGAAGAGGGCCTTGCGGTAGCCGTTGGCTCGCGGGCAGATGTGGCCCTCGGGTTCGATCGGCTGGGCGCAGAAGGGGCAAGGCGGGCGTCCGGCGCTGACCAGACTGCGGGCCCGGGCGGTGAAGTCGCGGGCCTGTTCGGGTGACATCCTCACTTCCAGCGCTTCGGAGCTGCCGGCGGTGTCGTCGTCGCCGGTGAACGGGAAGTCCGCCGGTTCGTTGCCCTCCTCGTCGACGCTGTACAACTCCACCTGCACTGCGGACACATTCGCGTCCCAGGCAATGGTCATGGTGCCGGCGCGGAAGTCCTCGTCGAGAGGAACGTCCAGCGGCGCGAGATCGTGTGCCGTCGGCCGACTGGGTGGAATGTTCAAGGCTCCTTCGGACAACTTGCTGAGCTCGTCCAGGATGCGTTCCAGATGCTCCGCGAGAACCTGAACCTGTTGTTTCTCACAGACCACGTTCGTCAGCCGGTTGCCTTGGCGGGCCTGCAGGAAGAACACCCGTTGACCGGGCTCTCCCAGAGTCCCGGCGACGAAGCGATCCGGAAAGTCGTAGCGGTGCATGATCGGCATTGCACCAGACTAGTTCGTCCAACCAGCGCGGTGCCGGCACGGTTCGAGCAGCTTCCCTGTGGTCAGGCCGGGGCGGCGCTGGAGCAGAGCTGACCGAGAGTTCTCCCGCGGCGCAGATCAGCTGGAGGACTCGTGACTGCCCGACCCACCACCCGGCTGCGGACGCGGCTGGCCCATCGATGTCATCGAGCGCACCTGACCTGAGGTGGAGTTCATCGACACCAGCACCGGGGTGCCCGGCCCGGCGTCACCGGACGGGAAATGGAGGACCGAGATGGAGGCCGGGTCGATCATCAATCGCTGGAAGGCGTCGAAGGGCTGCGCCAGCGCGTTGGAGATGATGGCCTTGATCGGGTCGGCGTGGCTGATCAGCATCCAGGTGGCATCGGGACCCAACCGGCGGTTCCATTCGACCACTGCCTCACAGCAACGGCGCTGCATGTCGGCCATCGCTTCCCCGCCGGGAAATCGCACCTTCGACGGGGTCTGTTGGATTGCCGTCCACAAGGGTTCCTGGGCGAGTTCGCTCAGCTGTCGTCCGGTCCATTCCCCGTAGTCGCATTCGGTGATGCCGTGCTCGACCTGGATGCTGGTGTGGAGACCGGAACTTTGGGTGGCGAGCTCTGCGGTTTGTTGGCAGCGCAGGATCGGTGAGCGGACCACCGCATCGAGTTTCACTCCGCGGATCCGCTCCCCCACCGACATGGCCTGTGATCGGCCGGTGTCATCAAGTTCGATGCCGGGGCTCCGACCGGCCAGGGTGCCCTGGGCGTTGGATGTGCTTCGACCATGTCGCACCAAACACAGCGTCGTCATGACTCCCAACCTAATAGGAGTGCAAGCCTCCGCAGTTGAAGGATGGGAGGCTCGAGACTGAGCCGCTGACCAGGTGAGCACTTTTCCGGCCGGGGTGGACTGGGCCGAGGAACATCACGACGGACACATCATGGATGATCAAGGCCGCAGGCTGGCCTCCACGCGGCATCAGTTGTCGTCGTCGCGCGCGCTGGTCGCATCTGACGCTGGGTCGGGGGCCGGTGGGGACTTTTTGGTCGTCGGAGCCGATCGCGGCGACGGCGTGTCGTGATCAGTGGGGGAGGTGTCCGCTGGTGAGGCGTCCGATGGTGAGGACTCGTCGCCGCTCGGCGGCATGGCCACGCGGGACGGGTTCTCCGCCAGAGCGGACTGCTTCTCGAGTTGCTGGACCGCCTTCTCGGCCGTCAGCTCCTCGCTGGCGTTGATACGGGTGTTGCGCACCGCGCGTGCGGTCAACGAGTCGTAGATGGGCTCCGACCTCAGCACCGAGGCCACGAGCATGGCCACCGCGCACGCCAGCAGCATGGGCGGCAGCATGATCACCGTTGCGGTCATCTCGGTCACCAGGATCAACCCGGTGATCGGCGCTCGCACCGTTGCTGTGAAGAATGCAGCCATGCCGATGAGCGCCATTCCGGGGACGTCGGGCGTCATGGAGGGGACGAGCGCGACGCCGGCCAGCCCGACGATCAGCCCGATGTCTGCCCCGATGACCAGCATCGGTGCGAACAGCCCGCCCGGTGTCAATGCGGCGTAGCTGATGATGCCGAGGAAGAACCGCAGGACGAGGAGGCCGATCGCGGCCAAGATGGTGCCGTTGCCGGTAAGGATCTGGGAGGTCAGGTTGTCGCCGCCACCGATGGCCGTCGGGAGGAAGAACCCGGTGGCCCCGACGACGCCGCCGACGAGTGCGGCACGCGCCTCGATTGGCCAGGTACTGATGTCGGCGATCCGCAGGCTCGCCATGATCGCCCGGTTGTAAAGGACGCCGACGAGCCCGGCGACGACGCCGACCACCAGCACGAGCGGCGTTTCGCTCAGTCTCGGTTCGTGCAACGGCGCGACGTAGAACTCGGCCTGGCCGCTGAGCAGCAGCGATGCGCTGCCGAACCCGGCCGCGGACGCCAGCAGCGTCGCCACCGTGGTGCGCGTGTCGGGCTTCTTGACCAGTTCCTCGAGCACGAATACGCCACCGGCGATGGGGGCGTTGAACGCGGTCGCCAGACCTGCGGCGGCGCCAGCAGCCACCAGCACGCGCAAGTCGCGATTGTTGCGCTTGAGCAGGCGGGACACGATGATCGCGATGTTGCCGCCCATCTGCACCGAGGGGCCTTCGCGTCCCAGTGCCAGGCCGGAGCCCATGGCGAGCACGCCGCCGACGTACTTGACTGGCAGGATGCGCGCGCTGCCCGGGGCGGTGCGTCCCTCGACGACAGCTTCGACCCGGGGGATGCCGCTGCCCTCGGCGTGCGGCTCGACCCGGGTAACCAGCCATGCGGCAGCGGCTGTGCCGCATGCGGCGGCGCCGACGACGATGATGAACCCGAGCAGCGGACTGCCCTGGGCCCATTCGATGAGTTGGTTTCGGGCGTCGCCGGCGCCGTTTAGGACGATCCTGAAGGTGGCCGCCATCAGGCCGGTCAGTATGCCGACCAGTACGGCGGTGGCAGAGAATGCGAGCTGGTCGATCGTCACACGCCGTCTACTGACCATGTCAGCCCATTTTTCCACAGTTCTGGTCTGGGCGGACCCTGGAACGGCGCCATCTCCGAAGCACGTTCGGCGTATTCCGGGTCCTCGGCGATGATTCGGGCGGCCGCCGTGGCGGAGTTGCTGTGGGTCGATGACGGGAAGGTGGCGAAGATGGTGTCGTCGGTGAGGTGGTGCGGCG
>JAGXHS010000107.1 GCA_024636075.1 Propionibacteriaceae bacterium | reverse complement strand
GGTGAACCCCAACGACCACATCCCGGCGCTGATTTCGGTGCTGACCGGGATCACCAATCAGATGGTGTCCGATGCCCCTCGTCTGGGCCAGGTGCTGGGTCCATTCCTCGAGTTCGCCCGTGGGGCGGTGCTGGTGGCACACAACGCCCGGTTCGACGTCGGATTCCTGAAGCGGGGCTGCTCCACCCATGAGACGGCGTGGCCCGGTTTTCCGGTGGTGGACACCGTGTTGCTGGCGCGCCATTGCCTGCTCCGCGACGAGGTGCCCAATTGCAAGCTCAGCACCCTGGCTGCCCACTTCGCCGCCACCACCACACCCGACCACCGGGCACTGTCCGACGCACGGGCGACGGTGGACGTGCTGCACGGTTTGCTGGAACGGGTGGGCAACCTCGGCGTGTCGACCTTGGAGGACCTGCTCGAGTTCACCCGGAAGGTGTCCCCACAGCGGCGGGCCAAACGGGTCTGGGTGCAAGACCTTCCCGCCGCGCCCGGGGTGTACGCCTTCCACCGCGACTCCTCCACCGAAAACGATTCCGGTACCGGTGAACGCGAGATCCTCTACGTCGGCAAGTCGAAGAACATCAGGCAACGCGTGCGCAGCTACTTCACCTCCTCGGAGAAGCGTGGCCGGATGGAGGAGATGGTTCGGGTGGCCAGCGGTGTCGACTGCTGGCCATCCGCAACCGAACTGGAAGCAGAGATCACCGAGCTGCGAATGATCGCTGCCCACCAACCGCGTTACAACCGGCGCTCGCGCAACCAGGATCGTCAACTATGGCTGAAACTGACCCGCGAAGCCTTCCCCCGCTTGTCCATCGTGCGCACCGTGCGTGACGACGACCGCTTCCTCGGTCCCTTCAGCAGCCGGGCCACCGCCGTTCAGGTGACGATGGCCCTGCAGGACGCCTTCGCGGTCCGACGCTGCAGCACGAGGCTGTCGGCGCGTGCGGCCAGCAGTTCCTGTGCCCTGGCCGAGATGGGGCGATGCCTGGCGCCGTGCGAGTTGGGAGACAATCTCGAGGAGTACTCCCAGGTGGTGGAGCAAATCCGAGCAGCTCTGAACAGCGACACCCGGCTCGTGGTCCGCACGGTGGGTGCGCGGCTGAGTTCGTTGGCCGCGCAACAGCGTTACGAAGAGGCCGGCACGGTTCACGCGCGGCTGCAGGACTACCTCCGCTCGGCGATTCGACACCAGCGACTGCTGTCAGTGGCCGGCTGCGCGGAGATCGTGGCTGCACGACATATAGGCGAGGGGTGGGAGATCCATGTCGTGCGCCACGGGCGTCTGGCCGGTGCGGGGTGGGCCGCCCGTGGCGACATCCCACAGGCAGTGGCGCGGCACGTGGTTGCGACCGCGCAGACAGTGTTGCCGCCACCGGCTGGACTACCGGCGTGCAGCACCGAGGAGACCGAGCGCGTGGCGCACTGGCTGGAACAGCCAGGTGTCCGGTTGATCAGCATCGAGGGCGAGTGGTGCTGGCCGTTGCACACAGGTCCCGGTCCAGGCGATCTACCCAGAGGCGTGACGGTAGGCTCAGCCTCATGATCACTGCCATCGTGTTCGTCAAGGCCGACGTCTCCCGGATTCCCGAGATCGCCACGGAGATTTCCTCGCTGGAGGGCGTCACCGAGGTCTACTCGGTCACTGGCTCGATTGATCTGATCGCACTGGTGCGGGTCCGCGCCCACGAGCAGGTCGCCGAAGTGATCGCCGACCACTTGAACAAGGTGACCGGCGTGCTCGAGACCGAGACGCACATTGCGTTCCGCAGCTACTCCAGCCACGACCTCGAATCGGCCTTCAGCCTGGGTATGTGAGCGTACGCCTCAGCCGCGCAACATCCACGCCAGGGTGATCAGTACCAGACAGACAGCGGCGATGCTCGCCATTCCCACCCGGATCCGTTGCTCTCGATCGCGCAACGGGGCGTAGGCAATGACTGCCCCGCTCACGGCACCGACGGCGATGCCACCCACCTCACCGATCCACGCACTCGACCCAACGACCACACCCCAAACCAGCAGCATGGTGATCAGCACGATGTCACCGCGTATGTCCATCCCGGAGCGGTGCTTCACGACCGCGTAGGCGGAGATCACACCGAAAACTCCGGCGATAGCTCCTGACAGCGCCGCAGCGGGACCGACCCACACCATCACCGTGGCGGCGCCCAAACCGGAGAGCCAGAAGAGCGCAAAGAACTCCTTGCTGCCCAAGGTGTGCTCAAGACCACGCCCGATCAGGTAGAGCACCAAACCGTTGATCAGTGCGCTCAACAACCCACCGCTGGTGAAGCCGTAGAGCAGAGGACGCCAGAACTCCCACGCCAGCGACGGCGAACTACCGGTGATCAACAACTGTCGGATCGGCAGTACCCAACTGAGCAGCTCCACCCCGAGAACGGCCGCCACCAGTGTGACGGCGGCCGGGTTCTCGCGAGCGGCCGTTTGCAGCCGGGATTGCCCCAGACCCTGATTCACGATCAGGAGATCTCGACTGATTCGATGACCACGGCGTTGACCGGGCGATCCATCCGAGCGGTGGGAACCACGGCGATGGCATCCACGACAGCCTGCGACTGCTCGTCGTTGACGGCACCGAAGATGGTGTGGCGACGATTCAGGTGAGGGGTGGGCCCCACAGTGATGAAGAACTGCGACCCATTTGTGCCCGGTCCGGCATTCGCCATCGCCAGCAGGTAGGGACGGTCGAAAGTCAGGTCGGGATGAAACTCGTCACCGAACTGGTAGCCGGGACCCCCGGTGCCGGTCCCCAACGGGCAGCCGCCCTGGATCATGAATCCGTCGATCACCCGGTGGAAGGTCAGGCCGTCGTAGAAGTTCCCGGTCGTCTTCTCCCCGGTCACCGGATCTGTGTACTCCTTGGAGCCGTTCGCCAGCCCCGCGAAGTTGTCGACGGTCTTGGGGGCATGATCGGGAAGGAGGTCGATCACGATGTCACCGTGATTGGTGTGCAGAGTTGCAGTGTTGGCCACAATGGTGCCTTTCAAAAGACGAGGTTCTTGACCTTGGAGAGCCTACAAGACATCGCGCAGACCCCGATGGTGGCTGTGCTGCCGGTGGGGTTGGCGGTAGGTTGGAAACAGCGCTCGACTACGAGCCACACGACAATCATCGGAGGAAATGTGTTCGGCAAGAAGAAGAAATTGCCCGAGGCCGCCGTAGAGAGCACTCACACGGCCGCAGAGCGTGGCACTGCCGCGCTGGAAGACGCCATTGAGCGGGTCAAGCCGTGGGCCCACGTCGCCGCCGAGAAGGCCGCCGAGGCGAAGGACAAGGCTGCTCCGCTGGCTGCCGCGGCGAGGGGCAGCGCCAAGGATCACATCGGTCCCTACGCTGACCAGGCCCGCGAGAAGGCGGCACCTTATGCCGACCAAGCCCGCGAGATGGCGGCACCTTATGCCAACCAGGCCCGCGAACGCTCTGCCGACCTGGCCGACAAGGCCGACAAGGCTCGCAGCAACATCGAACCGATGGTGCACGACTACCTTGAGCAGGCACACGACTTCTGGGAGGACGAAGTCCTGCCCAAGCTGAACGAACTACTCAGCGAGGCCCAGGATGATCCGCGGGTCGTCGAGGTGTCGAAGCGCAGCCAGGCAACTCTGGCGGCACTGAAAGGTGATTTGGAGGTCGCCAACCCGAAGACCCTCGAACTTGCCGAGCCGAAGAAGCGTGGCTTCTTCAGGACTGCTGCCAAGCTGATCGCCATGGGCGCCGTTCTGGCGGGCGCCGCGGTCGCGGTGCGCCAGTTCCTCGGCAGCAAGGATGAGGGTTGGACCGCTCATCAGCCCAGCACCGCCTACACTCCGGCCAATGAGGCACCCAATCCTGCGTCCGCTCCGGTGACCGAGCCGCAGGATGCTCCCGGCGCCGAAGACGCAGCCGAACCAGATGACGAGGCAGCAGCGGAGGCCACCATGGCTGCCGAAGGTGGCCACCCGGAGTATGTTCACGAGGAGACCACCGCCGAAACGCCGGACAGCTACGGTGAGGGTTCCTACATCGGCGACGAGCCGCCCGAGGGCTTCGAGATCAAGGGCAACGAGCGGTCGATGAAGTACCACACCAGTGAAAACGGCGGCTATGAGCGCACCATCGCTGACGTCTGGTTCAACTCACCGGAAGCAGCTGAGGCAGCTGGTTTCACGCACGCCCAGCGCTGAGTGAGGTCATCAGGCTGAAGATCTCGGCCTGATCCTCACATCGCAGCATTCTCGAAGGGCTCTGTCGTGGTGAACACCTCACCACGATGGAGCCCTTTGACATGTTCGACAACGACTGGGTCGACGCAGCACCCTTCCGCACGCACCTGCAGCACCTGCTGGGCGTCAGCAGACTTCCGTGGCGGGTTCTGGCCGTAGCAGCGAACGTCCCCGACCGGATGGTGCAGCGATTGCTGTTCGAATCGCATCATTCGCTGCGCCGGATCCGCCACATCGACGCTCGCCACCTGATGGAGCTGACTCCCCAGCGACTGACGCAGATGGACCGTTCTGTGGTCCCAGCAGCACTCGCTCGTCGTCAGAGCCTCGCCCTGCTGGCTGCAGGTGCTGACAGGCTCGAGGTGGCCGCGTTCCTCGGTTGCACACCGCAAGCCCTCCGACATCTGACTGACGGCAGGACGAGCTGGTGTTCAGCGATGATGACCGCCCGCGCCGAAGCCGCAGCCAGAGCGCATGGTGTTCAGGACTGGGCACCGATCAACGTCCCTGGCGAACCTGGTTTGGCCGCCTGAGATGCTGTCACTTCAGCGCCGATCCCTTGGCGAACTGCTCCCAGCTGATGTTCCAGTCGGTGATCCCGTTGCCGCTCTCGAGGCTGCGGTCAGTGCCGCGGACCACGACTGGATCACCCACGCGGGTCCGGTTGAACAGCCATCCGGCATCGCTGGTGCTCATCCCGACACATCCGTGCGAGGCGTTTCGCCGACCAAAATTGCCAGCATTCCATGGCGCGGCGTGCAGGAACTCCCCCGAGTTGGTGATCCGCATGGCGTACTTGACCTTCAGGTC
>JAGXHS010000106.1 GCA_024636075.1 Propionibacteriaceae bacterium | reverse complement strand
GTGCTGATCTTCATGGCGTTGCTGAGCATTGAACGTGTCGCCGACCCCCAGGGCCCCGATCGCAACCCGGTCTTCAGTTACCTTTCCCCACCCCGTGGGCCTCGTCGAACAGGAGTTCATCACCCATGAAACGCACCATCGCCATAGCCGTTGCGCTGTTGAGTCTGCTGGCGGGCTGCACCTCGCCCACCAGCAACAGTGGTGCCACCGCAACAGCTCCGTCGAGCGGAGCATCATCCTTGGGGGCAGTCAGGGCGCCACTCGTGGTAGGGCTCACCTACACCCCGAACATCCAGTTCGCCCCGTTCTACGTGGCGCTGAAGAAGGGCTACTTCGACGACGAGGGCCTGAACGTCACGCTACGCCACCACGGGGGGTCCGAGCCGCTGTTGGGCGCCTTGAAAGCTGGCACCGAGAACGTCGTCTACGCCGGCGGCGACGAGATGATGCAGGCTCGTTCCCAAGGCACCGATGTGGTTGATTTCGCCACCCTCTACCAGAGCTACCCCGTGGTGCTGATCACCCGAGAGGATTCGCAGATCCACACAGCGACCGATCTCAAGGGGCGTTCGGTGGGAGTCCCCGGTCCGTACGGCGAAACATGGTTCGCGCTGCTGGCAATGTTGAAGGGCGCGGGTCTCACCCAGAGTGATGTGAACATCGTCAACATCGGCTACACCCAGCAGGCGGCGCTGAGCACCCGCAAGGTCGATGCCGTCATGGGCTACGTCAACAACGACGCGGTGCTGTTCACGGCGGCGGGCATACCGGTGCGCAGCATCCCGATCTCTGACAACCCACCTTTGGTGGGCGTTGGGCTGGGCGCGAGCGACGCCACCTTGACCAACAGGCGCGATGAACTGCGGGCCCTGCTGCGCGCACTCACCCGGGCGGTTGCCGACATCGAGGCCGATCCGGCAACTGCTGTCCAGCTGTCGGCAAGTCAGGTTCCGGGGCTGGCGAGCAAGGAACAGGCTGACGCTGCCCTCGCCACGCTGCGGGCCACGATTCCGCTCTTCGGGGACATCGGCTCGCTGGGTGCACAGAACGACCAGCGATGGACCGAGATGTCCACCTTCCTGGAAGAGATGGGCCTGTTGGCGTCCCCAGTCTCGCCCAGGAACGCCTACATCTCCCTCGGCGGATAGCCAGATCCCCGATAGCTTCGTGCTGATTTGAGGCGGAAGTCCGGCGGAGGGGACGACAAGTCGTCAACCCGGTGGCTCTCAACCACAACCGAGCGGCGGCCGATGCCCTGCCGTCATCCCTCGTGGACGGCTGTGCGACCACGATGTGCCAGCAGGAAACTCGAAGCTCCGACCAGTTCACCGCCGGCGATGGTGAGCGCCCACGGCCACTTCCGGCCGCCACGCACCTGCTCGGCCGGGAGCCGGTGGAGCTTCCGGGCGGCGATGACCTGCAGTGTGACCTGAACTGCGGCTGTCGTCACGAGGGCTGTCCGTGCGGTGCTGGACAGATCACTCCATCTTTTCTTGCTCAGCTTCCTCTTGGTCATTGCAATACCTCCTGCTTCGAGGATATCTGGCGGGCCACGGGGTTATCCGGCAGGTCGGGGGGCGAGCAGGGCGGTCACCAGCAGCGTCGCAGCATCCTTGTCCAGCATCTGGTTGGCGTTGCCACACTTCGGTGACACGACGCACGCGGGGCACCCCGATTCGCACGGACAGCCCACCAATCGGTCCAACGTCGCCCGGGCCCACTCGTCGGCGATCTGGTAGCCCTGCTCGGCGAAGCCGGCTCCACCGGGATGACCGTCATGGACCACGATGGTGCACATTCCGGTGTCGGGATGCAGAAGTGTTGAGAGCCCCCCGATGTCCCAGCGGTCACAGGTGACGAATGCTGGCAACAGTCCGATGGCCGTGTGCTCGGCTGCATGAGCGCCAGCAGCCAGACGAAGAGCATTGAGCCCCAACCCGCCGGTGACGTCCTCGCCGATGGTCCACCACATGGCGGTGGTGGTCATCTCATGCTGCGGCAGTTCCAGCGGTGTCGAATCCCACACCTCGCGGGTGGCGGCATCGCGACGCAGGTAGCCGGTCACCTGCGACATCATCCTCACCTGTCCGGTGTGCACCACGCCGCGGCCGAACGCCCGCGAGGCGGTCTCGGTGATGATCCGCATCTCGGAGATCGATTGGGCCTGGGTGTAGTAGGTGGGGCGCTCGGCGTGCACGTCGGCCCGGTAGTCGTCCGGCAGGTACTCGTCCACCAGCCAGGTGTCGCCCTGGTGCAGGTACACCGCACCGGGATGAACGGTGCGATCAGCAGCGCTGCGATCCACCGAACCAATGATCCTGCCGGTCCTGGTATCGACGATGTCGATCGGATGCCCCCCTGCCGATCGCAGGTCGATGGAGTCGACCGCTCGCTCCGGACGGGTCCAGAACCACCCGGATGGGCGTCGTCGGAGCAATCCCTGGCGGGTCAGCTGATCGGCCAGGGACGTCATGGTGGGGCCGAACCATCGCGCATCGTCATCGACCAGGCAGGATTCCTGGGCGGCGGCGGCCAGGTGCGGCGCCAGCACGTGTGGATTGGCCGCGTCCAGCACAGTCTTCTCGACCGGGCGTTCGAAGATCAGCTCGGGGTGCGCGAACAGGTAGCTGTCCAACGGGTCGTCGCGGGCAATCAAGGTCACCACTGCCTCCTGGTCGCGGCGACCGGCGCGCCCCGCCTGCTGCCAGAACGATGCCAGGGTTCCGGGGAAGCCAGCGATCAGCACGGCATCCATGCCGGCGATGTCCACCCCCAGTTCCAGGGCGTTGGTCGCTGCCACCGACGTGATGTCGCCGGTCTGCAGCGCGGCTTCCACCGTGCGCCGATCCCCTGGTAGATGGCCTGCTCGATAACTGACGATGCGACGCGCCGATGTTTGGTGCTCACCGGCCCAGACCGCGATCAGCTCGGCCATCGCACGCGACGCGACGAAGCAGATCGTCTGGCGATCCTCATCGGTGAGCCGGGCGAGGAGTCGCGCGGCGTCGGTGGTTGTTGAATCGTGCGGCTGCCAGAGCACGATGTCCCGTCCCGGCTGGGGTGCGCTGCTGTGGTCCACCACTGCCACCGATTCTGCTCCGATCAGCTGGCCAGCGAACGAACCGACATCTTGCGCTGTCGCTGAGGCCAGGATGAACACCGGATCAGCACCGTGCAGCCGGCACAGCCGACGCAGCCGACGGATCACCGCGGCCACGTGCGAGCCGAACACCCCACGGCACCGGTGGGCTTCGTCGATCACCACATAGCGCAGGTTCCCCAGGAAGCTTGCCCAGCGCGGATGATTCGGCAGCACCGAGCGGTGCAGCATGTCCGGATTCGTCAACACGAAGCGAGCGTGGCTGCGGGCGTAGCGACGCTCCGCAGGTGTGGAGTCCCCGTCAAGAGTGGCGAGCGGCCAACCTGCCGGGCCGAGATGGCGAGCGGCCCGCCACTGGTCGTGGGACAGCGCCTTGGTGGGGGAAAGATAGAGCGCAGTGTGACCTCGCGAGCTGGTGATGGCCCGCGCTCCACCGACCGCGACCCCCACGCTGGGTGACGCACTGGCGGTTGCCTGCAGGATCGGCAGCAGGTAGCCGAGGGTCTTGCCGCTGGCGGTGGGTGTGCTGATGGCGACGTGGCGGCCGGACCACGCGTGTTCGGCGACCCGGGCCTGATGTGCCCACGGTTCCGTCAGGCCCGCCCGTACCAGCGATGCGGTCACGTCGCTGCTCAACCAGCTCGGCCAGGTGGCACTTTCCCCTGGACTCGCCGGCTGGTGGTGCACGTGACGCACTGCGTCGTCGAGCGCCAACCAGTCCGGAACAACCATGGCGGCATCCTGTCACCCGGCGTGGACACTCTGCATGTCCAGCACCCAGCCGACTGTTGCATTGACGGCGCCGGAATGTGACACCCTGACCGACATGTTCGAAGCCCTGGATGTGGCCGCACTCCGATGTTGGTTGAGTGAGGGCGGGTACACCCTTGATGAGGTGATCGAACGGATCACCGACGTCGGGCAGTCCGGGTTGCTGCGCAACTCCACTATTCCGGCCTCGATGGTGCTCGAAGGCGCCCACGATCCGCAGGCCACCATGATCAGGTTGTGGTTGCTGCAACAGTCGGTCTCACATCGTGAGGCTGAGGCGGCGTTCGACACCGACACCATGGTCACGGCTGGGATCCTCGAAGAGAGGAATGGACTTCTGCGCGCGGTCGTTGATGTCCGGCCCTACGGGTCGGCCGACGATGGGGCAACCGGGTGGGTGGTCAGCGACCCGATGCCCGGGCTGGACCAGGTTGTCACCCGAACCCGCGCAGACTACGTGCTCGGAGTCTCGCCGGCGTCCAGCACGCTCGCCGAGATCACCATCCGCCGTCAGGTGGGCGCGGCCCTCGATCTCGGCGCCGGCTGTGGGGTGCAGTCACTGCACCTCGCCCGTCACAGCGATCGGGTGGTGGCCACTGACCTGAATCCGCGGGCCGTGGCGATGGCACGGTTGACGGCGCAGCTGAACGACGTCTCGCTCGATCTGCGGGAAGGAAGCCTGTACCAGCCGGTGGCTGGTGAACGATTCGATCTGATCGTCACCAATCCGCCGTACGTGATCAGCCCGCCCAGCACTGATGATCAGCGACTGGTGTACCGGGAGGGCCAGTTCGCCGCCGATGGTTTGGTGCGCCACGTCATCCGGCACGCACCGGGCCACCTCACCGAGGGCGGCACGCTGCAGGTGCTGGGCAACTGGGCGATCACAGCCGACCAACCGTGGCAGGAGCGGCTGGCGGGCTGGGTGGACGGTCTCGGCTGCGATCTGTGGGTGCTGCAACGCGAGCAGCTCGACGTCTACGAGTACATCGAGATGTGGCTCACTGACGCGGGATTCCAGGGAAGTGGCCAGTGGAAGCCGCGATATCGTGAGTGGCTCGACTACTTCGACCAGCTCGGCATCACCGGCGTCGGCTTGGGCTGGGTCAGTCTGACCAACGCCGGACGGGAAGATCCCGACGTGGAGTGTGAGGTCTGGCCGCATGCTGTGCAGCAGCCCCTCGGGGTGGCTTTCGCCGATCGGCCCGACGCGGTCACCAACTCCTTGCGTGAGCTCGGTGACATTCTGGCGGCGCGCTGGCGGGTGTCCGATTCAGTACATCAGGAGACGATCGGTGACCCGGGGGCGTCTGATCCGCGACACATCGTGTTGCGCAGTTCGACGGGACTGCGTCGTGCCACCCAGGTCAGTTCGACGGCTGCCGCTGTTCTGGGCGCCTGCGACGGGGAACTGCGGCTCTCACAAATCGTGAATGCGGTCGCGGGACTGTTGGACCAGTCCGCAGCCGAGGTGCTCGCAGAGGTGCACCAAGTGATCCGCGATGCGCTGCGCACGGGCATGCTGGAGCCCTCCGACGACCTCATCGACGGCTGAGCGACTGGACCATTGACGGTCAGATCGCGTTACCATGCGAAGCGTGTGCGACGCTGGTCGCTCACGACCCGTCCACCCACGCTGACCCTGAAGGAAGCCAATGAGCAGCAGCACCCGCAGTCTGGTGATCGTCGAGTCGCCGACCAAGGCGACCAAGATCGCCAGCTATCTGGGTGATGGCTACATCGTCGAGTCCTCCCGCGGTCACGTCCGTGACCTGCCGACTGGCGCCAGTGAGGTACCGGCGAAGTACAAGGGCGAGAAGTGGGCTCGCACGGGGGTCGATGTGGCCAACGACTTCGAACCGCTCTACGTCGTGGCAGCCGACAAGAAGGCCACCATCAAGCTACTCAAGGCGCAGCTCTCCGGCGTCGACGAACTGCTGCTCGCCACCGACGGTGACCGTGAAGGTGAAGCGATCGCCTGGCACCTGCTGCAGGAACTCAAGCCCAAGGTGCCCAGCAAGCGGATGGTCTTCCACGAGATCACCCCCGAGGCGATCCGTGAGGCCGTCGCCAACCCGCGGGATCTGGACACCGATCTGGTGGACGCACAGGAGACCCGTCGCATTCTCGACCGGTTGTACGGATACGAGGTGTCTCCGGTGCTGTGGAAAAAGGTGATGCCGCGGCTGTCAGCGGGACGGGTGCAGTCGGTTGCCACTCGGCTGGTGGTGGACCGGGAACGCGAGCGGATGGCATTCACCGGCGCCGCCTACTGGGATCTGGACGCCACCCTGGACGCGGGCGAAGGGGCGGAGCCACGACAATTCGCCTCCCGTCTGGTGAGCCTGGATGATCGCAAGGTGGCCCAGGGCAGGGACTTCAACACTCTGGGTGACGTCCAGGGAACGTCAATGGTGGTGCTCGACGAGACGGCCGCCACCACATTGAGCGAGCAGCTGAGGGATGTCGATTTCAAGGTCACCTCGGTGGAGTCGAAGCCTTACACCCGGCGTCCGTACCCGCCCTTCCGCACCACCACGCTGCAACAGGAGGCTGGCCGAAAGCTCGGCTTCAGCGCCGAGCACGCGATGCGGGTCGCCCAGCAGCTGTACGAAGCGGGATACATCACCTACATGCGTACCGACTCGGTGACGTTGTCCAGCAGCGCCATCTCCGCGGCCCGGGAACAGGCCGGCCAACTTTTCGGCGCCGAATACGTCGCGGACAAGCCCCGCCTCTACACCTCGAAGGTGAAGAACGCCCAAGAGGCGCACGAAGCGATCCGGCCCGCCGGTGAGCACTTCCGCACCCCCGCACAGAGCGGTCTGCGCGGAGAGCAGTTCCGGCTGTACGAACTGATCTGGACTCGCACCATTGCCTCCCAGATGGCCGATGCCAAGGGCCAGACCCTGACGGTGAAGCTGACTGTCACCCCCGAGCAGCCGATTGAGCTGGATGTGCCAGTGACATCGGCGAACTTCACCTCGAGTGGTAGGACGATCACCTTCCACGGTTTCCTCAAGGCCTACGTCGAGTCCCTGGACGACGAGGACGCTCGCACCGACGATGCCCAGAGCAGGTTGCCGAAGTTGACCACCTCGGACGTGGTCCGGGTCCACGAGTTGACCCCTGCTGGTCACGAAACCCGCCCTCCGGCGCGCTACACCGAACCGACGCTGGTCGCCAAGCTGGAGGAACTGGAGATCGGACGTCCGTCCACCTACGCGTCCATCATCCGCACGATCACCTCCCGCGACTACGTGTTCAAGAAGGGCTCGGCGCTGGTGCCGACCTGGCTGGCCTTCGCGGTGACCCGGCTACTGGAACAGCACTTCAGCCGTCTGGTGAATTACGAGTTCACGGCCAGCATGGAGCAGACCCTCGACGAGATCGCCCGGGGCAACGCCAAGCGGGTCGGGGTGCTCAGTGACTTCTACTTCGGCCCCGAAGGTTCCACCCACGAGGGCTTGCACACCCCTGTCTCTTATACACATCTG
>JAGXHS010000105.1 GCA_024636075.1 Propionibacteriaceae bacterium | reverse complement strand
GCTCACCGTGGTCACCGGCATCGACTACCTGTGGGAGGCGTGGAAGCTGCGCCGCGAAGCACACGCGAGGTGGGCTTCGGAGGCGCAAGCCCGGGAACACGGTGAGTGACGCCGAAGTGCTGGTCAAGACGCTGGAGGATCGGGATCTGACGCTGGCGACCTGCGAGTCACTCACCGGCGGCGGCATCGCCGTGGCCGTGACCGACATCCCCGGAGCCTCCAAAGTCTTCAGGGGCGGGCTGATCACTTACCAGAACGACCTCAAGGTGAAACTTGCCGGAGTGGCCCGGCGACACCTGGAGGTGCACGGCGCCATCACCGAACAGACCGCCGTCGAAATGGCCTCCGGAGCGCTGACCTCGTGCGGGGCCGACATCGGATTGGCCTGTTCCGGCGTGGCCGGTCCGGAACCGGTGGGTGACGTCGCCCCGGGGGTGGTGTGGTTGGCCATCGTGATGGACCGTCCGGGGGCCCATGGCGCCGTGTTCACCCGGCGGCTCGAACTCGACGGCGACCGTGCCGCCATCAGGTCAAAGACGATCGATGCAGCCATCGAGCTGCTGTTGCGCCACTTGTCACCTGAACGCTGACAGTCCTGCGGCCAGCGACCCCCATCAGACGGGTGAATTCCTGGCCGTGGACTGATCGAACACCCACGCCTGCGCTGTGAGCGGAATGAAACTGGGACAGTGCGCGTTTCACAGACTGCGACGGCGTCACCGCGATGCAGTCGAATCAGAGAAGCGAGGCCATCGTGAAGCCACTATTGCTGCGCGAACTGATCGGGCAGACGTTGCGTGAGCAACGCTTCGCCCAGGGGCGCACCCTCCGCGAGGTGTCGATGTCGGCCCGGGTCAGCTTGGGATACCTCTCAGAAGTTGAGCGGGGTCAGAAGGAGGCCTCGAGTGACCTGCTGACGGCGATCTGTGGCGCTCTGGGTGTTCCATTGTCGACCGTGCTCCGGACGGTGAGCGAGAAAAGCCTCGCCGCCGAACTGGGCGGACCGGATCGTGTTGCGGCCGCCTGACGAAGACCCCCTCAGCGGCCGGGTTTTCCGTGACCTCCGGCAGGAGCCTGAGGATTCACCACCACAACATCGACGCCGAGTGCCCGCAGCCGACGCACCTCGGTGTCGTCGGCGCTGCAGTCGGTGACCAAGACGTCGATCTCGTGAGCATCGGCGAGTCTGGCGAGCATCACCCGCCCCACCTTGGAACCATCTGCGACGACGATCAAGCGTTGCGACTTGGCGATCATCACCTGGTTGGTGCGGGCTTCGACGTCGTCGTGGGTGGTCAGCCCGCCATCGGCACTGACACCGTCACAGCCGACGATCACGGTGCCCACGTTCACTTGGCGGAAGGTGTTCTCCGCCAGCGAACCCACCAATTCCTGTGAGTTCGGTCGCAGCACGCCACCGGCAATCAGCACCCGCGACTTGCCTTGCTCTGCGGCCTGTAGCCCAATGCTCAGCGAATTGGTCAGAACCGTGAGATCCCGACGATGCTGCAGGGCCCGCAACACTTCGATGGTGGTACTGCCGCCGGTGAGCGCGATGGCGTGTCTTCCGGTCGGCAGTTGAGCGGCGGCGGCGGCACCGATGGCGCGCTTGGCCGCCCGGTTGCGGGCGTCGCGCAGACGGATGGGCAGTTCGGAATCCATCTCGAGGCTGCGGACGCCCCCATGTGTCCGGGTGACCAGATGCTGTTCGGCAAGCGTGGAGACATCGCGCCGGATGGTGGCCGCCGAGGCCCCCAGCATGGTCGCCAATTCTGAGAGCGCGACCTCGCCCCGGGTGCCGACCACCCCGAGGATCTCCATCATCCGAGCCGAACGCTTTGCCGAGGGAATCTCGTACGGTGTCTGGTGGGATTGCCCGCTTCCTGTCATCGGTTGCCTCTCTGCTCGCTGGGCCGGTATCGGTAGCCTTGCGGAACCATTACGAACCCGGACTGCTGCAGCACGTCACGAGCCCAACTTACAGCCAGAGCGTCACTGGAGTTGATGCGTTCGATGGTGACTGCCTTCAACCGTCGCTGATCGACGTGTTGTCTGATCAAGTCCACAGCGGCGGGCAGCTGTTCCGGCTCGGGATCGCCGAATGTCACCAGCGTCCGAACCCCGCGCTCCAGGAAGAGCACCGCCTTTCCGCCGTCCAGTACCACCAGCGCCCCCGCCCTCCGGTTCGGTCGATGTCCGTCACTGGCGGGCCAGCTGAGTGCTGCTCCGTACGGATTGGCCGGATCACAGGCGGCCAGTAGCACCGTGGGCGAGCTCACGTCTTCCCGCAGCCGGTCGACGGCGCCGGGCAGCGCGAACTGGGCGGCCCCAAGTCCTTCGACGAAGTAGCCACGGCGGGCACTGCCAGCCTCTTCCATCGCGGACAGCACTCGGTAGGCCTCGTGGAACCGGCCTCCGATCACCTCGGAGTTCACTGCTCCCTTGGTCAGCACACCGTGCCGGGTCAGCTGTAGCAGCGCGCTGGCCACGCCCCGTTCGGTCGCCGCAGCAGCCTGTTGTCGGGTGCTTGCATCGGCCGCACCAGTGTCAGCGGCCGGGAGCTGGACGCCGTGCCAGCGTGAGGTACCGGCCATCGAACCGGAGGCGCTCAGCGGTGCTCGACGCGGTCTGAGGATCCTTCGCCCGGTACGGGTGGGGCGTGGGGTCTTGAGTGCGCCCGCGTAACTCAGCGCACGCACCGCTGCGAAGGTGTCGGAGCTGATTGCTCCGGCCCAGACCAGCTCCCAGACGGCGTCATCCAGCTGGCCGTCGCCGACAGCTGGTCCGATGAGCTCCCGTGGCCGCCAGGCTCCTCCCCGGTTGAAGTGCTCCAGCAACTCCATGGCGATCGGGCCGAGCTCGTGCGCGCTCGGTGTCGCAAGACAATGATCGACCGGCCACAACTGGATCCAGCCGTCCCGGGCGCCGATCCCGCCGGCCCCGGTCCAGACGACCTCGCCGCTGCTGAGCACCTCGTCCAACATCGTGGGGCGGTAGTCACGGACACGGGCGGGCAGCACCAGGGATTCCAACATCGATGCCGGGATTCGATAACCCGCCAACAGGTCGACCGCGCTGAGCAGGGATTCGACACCGGGCTGCGGATTGTCGACCTCATGCCATCCCAGCAGGAAACGGGCGTAGGCCGCCGGCTCCGCCGGTTCGACACCGGCGCGCAGTGCGGCGACCATTCGGCGACGCATGGTGGTCAGCACACTGGAGCGGATCAGATGTGGCGGTTCCGGTGGCCGTACGGTCAGGTCCGTGCTGATCAGGTCTCCCGATGCGGTCAGCGCATGCACCGCTTCGCCGACCCGTTGGGCGCTCAAGCCGAAGCGGTCAATGATCTGGTCGGTGTGCGAGATGGCATGGGAACGGGTGAAGCGATCGACCAACCGGTGCACCGCGGCGCCGGTGGACGGCAGCGGCTCGTCCGACGGATAGCCCGGTGGTGTGGGCACGCCCAGCCCGTCACGCAGCACGCCCAGATCGTCGCTCACGGCGAGCATGGTGCGGCCGTTCACACTGACGCGGGCCAGTCGGCGCTGCTGCAGCAGCGAGTGCAGCCAGGTGTCGACGATCCTCTCCGCATCGCCTTGCTCCAGTTCCTTTCCGGCGGTGTCGCCGGCATCGTCCTGGTCTTCGGCCCGGCAGCGCTGGACACATTCCGCTGGGGTCAGCGGACCGATCTGACGAATGATGTCCCACAGTTGTTCGGGGGTTGCGGCCTGCCGATGGTCACTGAGGTGCTGCAGGTCGAGGTCGATCCCGGCCAACACGTCGGCGTCGAAGAGTTCCTCGCCGGTGCCCTGACCGAGCAGTTCGGCCAACAACCCCGGGTCGAGGCTCATCGCGGCGAGCTTGCGTTCGGCCAGCGGCTGGTCACCGTCGTAGATGAACTCACCCAGGTAGCCGAACAGCAGCGACCGGGCGAACGGTGACGGCTGTTCGGTGGTGACGTCGATCAGTCGGATCCGTCGGGCAGCCAGCTCGCCCAACACCTGCGTCAGTGCTGGCAGGTCGAACACGTCGTGCAAGCACTCCCGCATCGTCTCCAACACGATCGGGAACTCCGGATAGTTGCTGGCCACCGACAGCAGTTGGGCCGACCGCATTCGTTGCTGCCACAGGGGGGAGCGGCGTCTGGGATCACGCCGGGGAAGCAACAGCGCCCGGGCCGCGCACTCCCGGAACCGGGATGCGAACAATGCCGAGCCGTACACCTCGGCGGTCACGATGTCGGCGATCTGGTCGGGATCAACCAGCACCAGTTCTGCTCCCGGTGGTGCTCCGCCGACGTCGGGCAGTCTGAGGATGATGCCGTCGTTGGTGGCACTGGCATGGGCCTCGACACCGAACTCTTCACGGGCTCGGCGTTCGACTGCAAGCGCCCACGGCTGCAGCACTGCGGTGCCCAGCGAACTGTGCAGGCACACCTGCCAGTCGCCGAGCTCGTCGTGGAAGCGCTCCAGCAGGATCGTGCGGTCATCGGGCAACTGACCGGTTGCCTCGCGCTGGTCCGCAAGATAGGCGAACAGATTCGTGACACCGTCCTCGTCCAGGCCGACCTCGCGCAGCTGCCCGGCGGCCGTCGGAGAATCCAGCTCACCGAACTCGCGCAGGAAGGCACCCATCGCCGCACCGAGCTCGGCCGGTCTCGGTGGTTGGTCCCCCTTCCAGAACGGCAGCCTGCCGGGAACGCCGGGCGCCGGGGTGACCATTACCTGGTTGGGAGTGATCTCCTCGATCCGCCATCCGGAGGTTCCCAGTGTGAAGGTGTCGCCGACGCGGGACTCATAGACCATTTCCTCATCCAGCTCACCCACCCGTCGACCGGCAGCTCGCTTGGAGGTGTCGTCGTCGCCGCTGACCAGGAAGACGCCGAACAGACCCCGGTCGGGGATCGTGCCGCCCGAGGTGGTGACCAGCCGACGGGCGCCCGGCCGTGCGGAGACCACGCCGCTGATCCGATCCCAACTGAGGCGCGGTCGGAACTCCGCGAAGTCCTCGCTCGGGTAGCGGCCGGTGAGCATGTCCAAGGTGGCGTCGAAGGCCGACCGGGGTAGTTCGGAGTAGGCGTCGGCGTGGGTGACGAGGGCGTAGAGCTCGTCGGCAAGAGGGCTGGCGTCGAGGCAGATGCTCACCAGCTGCTGGGCCAGCACGTCCAGCGGGTTTCGCAGCTGGGGTACCTCTTCGATGAGCCCCTGCACCATCCGAGCCGCCAAAACCACCGATTCCACCAGATCTCCGCGATGGGTGGGCAGCACCACACCCCGTGACACGGCCTCCACCTGGTGACCCGCTCGACCGATGCGTTGCAACCCACTGGCCACCGATGGCGGTGAGGCGACCTGTATCACCTGGTCCACCGCCCCCATGTCGATGCCCAACTCGAGTGAGGACGTGGCCACCACGCACCGCAGCCGCCCGGACTTCAGATCTGATTCGATCTCCAACCGGCGTTCCTTGCTCACCGAACCGTGGTGCGCTCGGGCGATCACCGGCGCCGTGGTGCCATCAATCCCGTGCGAGGTGCCCGATTGCGCCATGATCTCCGCCGGCGGCGGGTGCTCCTCGGTGCTGAATCCGAGTCGGTAGGCGTGCAGTTCGTTGAGGTGGGCGGTCAATCGCTCGGCCACCCGGCGGGAGTTGACGAAACAGATGGTGGAGGAACCGGCACTGATCAGGTCCAGGATCCGGGCCTCGAGATGGGGCCAGATGGAGGCGTTGGGCGCGGGCTCGTCGGTCGGGTCGGCGGTCGCCGGGGCAGGGATCTGGCTCATGTCGGCAACGGGCACCTGGACCGACAGGTCCCATCTCTTACGGGTGACTGGATTGATGGTGAGCACGTCGCGATCTCCGGCGAGGAACCGCGCGACTCGCTCGGCCGGCCGAACGGTGGCGGACAGTCCGATCCGTTGTGGTTCGGTGCCGGTCTCCCGAGTCATCGCGGACAGTCGTTCCAGTGAAAGGGCGAGGTGGGCTCCCCGCTTCGTCCCCGCCAGGGCGTGCACCTCGTCGATGATGACCGTCTGCACCCCGGCCAAGGTGCTGCCCACCTGGCTGGACAGCATCAGGAACAGTGACTCGGGAGTGGTGATCAGGATGTCGGGGGGATGGCTGGCCAGCCGTCGGCGTTCATTCGCGGGGGTGTCCCCGGAGCGCACTGCCACCCGGACCTCCGGCGGATTCATGCCCAACTTCTCGGCGTGCAGCCCGATGCCGCGCAGCGGCGCTCGCAGGTTGCGCTCGACATCGACCGCAAGGGCCTTCAACGGCGACACGTAGAGCACGCGTACCCCGTCTGAGGACGGTGCGCCGGCCAATGCGTCCAGGCTGTGCAGGAAGGCCGCCAGCGTCTTGCCGGAGCCGGTGGGAGCCACCACCAGCGCATGATGGCCGCTGGCAATGGCCTGCCAGGCGGCCACCTGGGCCGCAGTCGGAGCGTCGAAGGACTGTCTCTTATACACATCTGACGCTGCCG
>JAGXHS010000104.1 GCA_024636075.1 Propionibacteriaceae bacterium | reverse complement strand
TACCATGCCCTTCCAAGGCGAAAACGGCGCAACATGGCTGGGTAGCTGGACCACCTACTACTGGGGCTGGTGGATGAGCTGGTCGCCCTTCGTGGGCGTCTTCATCGCCCGCATCTCCCGTGGCCGCACCATCCGCGAGTTCGTCCTCGGCGTGCTCGCCGTCCCGACCCTGATCACGTTCCTGTGGTTCTCCGTGATGGGCGGCACGGCTCTGTACCAGCAGATCTGGGGTCCTGGCGATCTGATCGGCGCCGACGGGAGCGTCTCCACGAACGATGCACTGTTCCAGATGTTGCAGCATCTTCCCGGTGGGTCGGTGTTGAGCGGGTTGTTCCTGATCCTGATCGTGGTGTTCTTCGTCACCAGCTCTGACTCCGCATCCTTCGTGGTCGACATGCTGGCCTCCGGCGGGAACCCGAATCCCCCGGTGCTGAGCCGCGTGTTCTGGGCACTGATGGAGGGTACGATCGCCGCAATCCTGTTGTGGGTTGGTGCCCGAAACGGCGTCCTGACCGACGGATTGTCCGCCCTGCAGACGATGGCGATTCTGGTGGCTGCGCCATTCAGCATCATCATGGTGTTGACGGTCGTCGCCACTTTGAAGGAGTTGCACCGGGAGCACCACCGGATCCTGGATCTGGAAACCAGGGTCCTGCACCGGGAGCTCGCATTCGAAGCAGCCGAGGTCGTCCGCAATGACGACGACATCGACACGACGACAGCCGAGAACGCCCCGGCAGGAACCACCTCCTGAACGACGCCTGACACTGCGGGAATGTCCAGCTCTCCCGAGAGCCGGGCACTCCCGTTCGTCGCCAGAAGGTGACAGTTGACTGGCCGACCCGGTCCAGTTGCTGGCGGGTGGAGTTCCACCCCGCGGCGTGACAGGATTCCGGGCGTGAGTGAGCCGAATCCCCGAAAAACCGGCCAGCGGCAACGCTGGGTGCAAGCCTCCGACCGCGTCCTGCGCGACCAGCAGCAGGCAGCGCACCATCAGCATCTCAAGCAGGCGCAGTGGGACACCGACGCCCGGTTGGCGCGATCCACGATTGACCTGGCGGCTCGGGTGGGAGAACTGGCCCTGGCCACCGGAGCCACCTCATCCGACGCGACGCAGATGACGCTGCAGGTGGCCCGCAGCAGCGGTCTGAATGTGCACATCAACATCACCTTCACCTGCGTCACCATCACGGAACACCGGGTTGAGGATGATCCGATCACCACCATGCGTGTCGTGAAGGCGCGAACGGTGGACTACGAGAGGTTGTCCCGGCTGGCAGGGCTGGTTGACCGGTTCTCCCGTGGAGTGATCGATCTGGAACAGGCTCGCGCCGGGTTCGACGGTCTGCTGGACACATCACCCAACTACCGCTTCTGGGTGCTGTCCCTCTCGGCCTTCGTGATGGGCGCGTCCATGACCGTCCTGTTGGGCGGGAACTGGCAGACCACGCTGGCAGCCGGCTTCGCCACAACCGCCGCAGACCTGCTGGTCGGCTGGAGCGTCCGCAAGGGCCTGCCCTACTTCTTCGTCATTGCCCTCGCGGCGGCGGTGCCGACCGTCTGCGCCTTGACCGTGATGGCTCTGAGGGCCTACACCAGGCTGCCCGTCTGGGCCATCTCGCCGTCACTGATCGTGGCCGCGGGCATGATGTCACTTCTGGCGGGTTTGGGAGTGGTCACCGCCGCGCGGGAAGCGATCGACGGCTACTACATCACGGCTGGCGCCCGAACATTCGAGGTGATCGTCCTGACGATGGCGATCGTGCTGGGACTACTGGCGACACTGTGGTTGGGACTTCAGATCGGCATACCTGGCTATCTCGCGCCGAGAGCGGGTTTCAGCGACAGCGTGCTGGTCCAGGTCAGTTGTGCTGCGATCATCGCCCTTTCCTTTGCCGTCAGTGGGCATCTGGGCCCCCGGTCGCTGTTCTTCTGCGCGGCCCTGGGTGCGTTGCTCTGGCTCGGATACCACGCGATGATGCTGGCCACCGGCAACCATCCCGCATCGGCGGGGGTGGCCGCCGTCGGCGTCGGGTTCGTGGCGCAGTTGTTGGCGAATCGATGGAAGCTGCCGGTGATCGCACTGGTCTCAGCCGGGATCGCACCGCTGATGCCCGGTCTGGTGCTCTACCGAGGGATCTACGCCCTGGTGGAGAACCAGGAGAACATGGCCGGGGCCGATTCGGGAATGCCCCTGTTGATGCTCGCCGTGTTCACCGGATTGGCGCTGGCTGCAGGTTCAACGCTCGGCAACTTCTTGGCGCGACCCATCCCCGAGTTGCAGTTGCGGGGGCGTCGTGGGGTCGTCCATGCACCGGCGACCGGCAGTTGACGGTCCCCGCTTGAAACCTGCTGGGTGCAAGAACTGCATGCGAGCTTCGTCACCAGCGACTCAGCGGTGGGTGCCGGCCAGCAGAATGCGTTTTGTCGAGTGTCACTGCACTTCTATACTGAGCGGGTCGCACAGCGTGGATGGGGCCATCACCCCGGAGCTGCCGGAAGAACGGTTCGTACGCGAACCCACTAGAACCGGCTGCGGCGTGAATGAAGTGGGCGACAGCCGTGGCTGTCCCCGAGGAGGGTGGTACCGCGGTGCCCGCCGAACAGGCGACATCGTCCCTTCGTCACCGAACAGTGATCGCTCCCGGCGATTCCAGACGAAGAGGAATGATGAGCACCGAATCGAAAGCCGGCTACCGCCCGGTCCCTGCGCAGATCAACCTGCCCGGGATGGAACACGCCATCCTCGACTTCTGGACCGACAACGCCACCTTCGATTCCACTCTCGAGCAGACCCGCGACGGTGAGCCGTGGACCTTCTACGAGGGCCCGCCGACTGCGAACGGCCAACCGGGCACCCACCACGTGGAGGCGCGGGTGTTCAAGGACGTGTTCCCCCGCTTCAAGACCATGCAGGGTTACCGCGTCGACCGAAAGGCTGGTTGGGACTGCCACGGGTTGCCGGTGGAACTGGCCGTCGAGAAGGAACTGGGCTTCAATGGCAAGCCCGACATCGAGGCCTACGGCATCGAAGCGTTCAACGCGCGATGCCGGGAATCGGTGACCGCCCGCGTCGGCGAGTTCGCTGACCTGACCCGCCGGATGGGCTATTGGGTCAACATGAACGAGGCCTATTGGACGATGTCTTCGGAATACGTGGAATCGGTGTGGTGGGCGCTGAAACGGATCCATTCCAAAGGATTGCTCAGCGAGGACCATCGCGTCGCCCCCTACTGCCCGCGGTGCGGCACCACACTGAGTGATCATGAAGTGGCCCAGGGCTATGAGGACGTCATCGACCCGTCGGTGTATGTCCGGATGCCACTCACCTCGGGCCCGTGGGCAGGGCGGGCCGCGTTGCTGGTCTGGACGACCACGCCGTGGACGTTGGTCAGCAACACTGCCGTCGCGGTCCACCCGGAGGTGGAGTACGTCGTGGCCAGCAATGAGACCGAGACCCTGGTGGTGGCGGCCCGGTTGTTCGACGGCGTGCTCGGAGAAGGATGGACCGTGCTGGAGCGACTCGTGGGTCGTGATCTGGAGCGCTGGACCTACCAGCGGCCCTTCGAGCTGGTGTCTTTCGACAACCCGGCGCACTTCGTCGTCCTGGCCGATTACGTCACCACGGAGGACGGCACCGGAGTTGTGCACCAGGCGCCGGCCTTCGGCGCCGACGACATGGTGGTGTGCCGCCGCTACGGGTTGGACATCGTCAACCCCGTCCGACCGGATGGCACTTTCTCCGAGGACATCGAGCTGGTCGGAGGGCAGTTCTTCAAGACGGCTGACAAGGCTTTGGTGGCTGACCTCGTCGCGCGCGGACTGATGTACCGCAAGCTGGACTACGAACACTCCTACCCGCACTGCTGGCGCTGTCACACCGCGCTGCTCTACTACGCCCAGCCGTCCTGGTACATCCGCACGACACAGATCAAGGACCAACTGCTGTCCGAGAACCAGAAGACCACCTGGTACCCGGACAACATCAAATGGGGACGCTTCGGCGACTGGTTGAACAACAACGTCGACTGGGCATTGTCACGCACCCGGTACTGGGGCACCCCGCTGCCCATCTGGCGTTGCAGCGACGACCACCAGGTGTGTGTCGGATCCCGTGCGGAACTGACCGAACTGACAGGCAGGGACCAGTCCGAGCTGGACCCACACCGTCCCTTCGTGGACGATGTCGTCTTCGACTGCCCGGAGTGCGGCAAGGAATCGCGACGAGTGCCGGAAGTGATCGATGCATGGTTCGACTCCGGATCCATGCCGTTCGCCCAGTGGGGCTTTCCGCATCGGGGGGGTTCGGCGGAGCAGCTGGAGCGTGCCTACCCGGCGGACTTCATCTGTGAAGCCATTGACCAGACCCGTGGTTGGTTCTACTCGCTGATGGCCGTCGGCACCTTGGTGTTCGACGAATCCTCGTACCGCAATGTCTTGTGTCTCGGCCACATCCTGGCCGAAGACGGACGCAAGATGAGCAAGCATCTGGGCAACATTCTGCTGCCCATCCCGCTGATGGACGAGCACGGCGCCGACGCTGTCCGTTGGTTCATGGCCGCAGGCGGCTCGCCGTGGGCGGCGCGTCGGGTCGGGCACCAGACCATCACCGAGACCGTTCGAAAGGTGTTGCTGACCTACTGGAACTCGGTGGCCTTCCACGCCCTGTATGCCCGCACCAACGGCTGGACTCCCACCGGGGATGCTCCCCCGGTGTCGCAACGCCATGTGCTGGATCGCTGGCTGACCTCCCGAACGCACATCCTGGTGGCGAACGTGACCGCAGCCCTGGAGGACTTCGACACCCAGCGTGCCGGGAGTCTGCTCAGTGCTTTCGTCGACGACCTGTCCAACTGGTACGTGCGCAGGTCCCGTCGCCGATTCTGGAGTGGTGACCCGTCGGCGCTGTGGACATTGCACGAGACCCTGCACGTACTCACCCGTCTGATGGCGCCCCTGACTCCGTTCGTCACTGAGCGGGTCTGGCAGGACCTCGTCGTGGCCACCGATCAGACGGCGCCGTCGTCGGTTCATCTGGCCAGTTGGCCCACCGCCGACGAGAGTGCGATGGATCTGGACCTGGACGCTGCGATGGACGTCACCCGACGGTTGGTGGAACTGGGTCGCTCCGCACGCGCCGAGGCCAGGGTGAAGACGCGCCAACCACTGCATCGTGCTCTGGTGCCCAGCAAGGCGCTGACCGGGCTGAGTGACGAGCTTCGCGGGGAGATCACCGCGGAGCTCAACATCGAACAGCTCGAGTCGTTCGCGTCAGCCGGAGACCTGGTTGACTACTCCGCCAAGGGGAATTTTCGGGCGCTCGGAAAGCGCTTCGGCAAGCAGACCCCGCACGTGGCCGCAGCGATCGCAGCTGCGGATGCTGGCGCGCTCGCAGCGGCGTTGGAGGATAGTGGCGAGGCCACTGTCGACTTCGACGGCGGCACGGTCGTGTCCGGCGATGAGGTGATCATCACGGAGCGACCCCGCAAAGGCTGGAGCGTTGTCAATGATCAGGGCGAAACCGTTGCTCTCGACCTGGAGCTGACTCCCGCGTTGCTGGAGGCTGGCCAAGCCCGTGAGGTGATCCGTTTCATCCAGGAGACCCGGAAGGGTTCTGCGCTGGACGTGAGTGATCGCATCTCGCTCACCTGGCATGCCGAGGGCCAGCTGGCTGACGCGATTCGCAGTCACGCTGAGCTGATCGCCGAAGAGGTGCTGGCAACAGAATTCAGCGCGGGGGAGCGCGACGAGAGCTTCGTCCGCGATCCCGATCTGGGTCTATCCGTACGGGTGCAGCGGGTCTGAGGTGAGCAGTTCTCAGTCGAGGACTGATTCGTCGTCGGTGATGTTGATGCCCAGCTGATCGAGCACGCTGGACAATTGACGCTGCACCGCGAGGGTGTCGTCGAGGGGCATCAGGGGCGATTCGGTGAGCCCTTGGCGCAGGTATTCGCTGACCGCCTCGATCTCATGGTAATACCCTGATCCGGTTGGCTCCCTCTTGACGCTGCGCGGCATCTCGCCTTCACTGTGGATCGCGATCTCGGTGGGATGG
>JAGXHS010000103.1 GCA_024636075.1 Propionibacteriaceae bacterium | reverse complement strand
TACGAGATTCATGAGCGTCTCGTGGGCTCGGAGATGTGTATAAGAGACAGCGTCGTCACCGTGCGGGGCGAACTGGCTGTCACCACGGATCACGAGTGACACCACAGCATTGGCCGGCATCCTCAGCTCGCGAATGGTCACGCCAGCCATCTGTGATCCGTTGGGGACGGTGATCTGCAAGAGGTCGGCGTCGATGGTGTCAAGTGGCGCTGCCTCGATGTCAACGTCCTGAGCCAGCATCGGGTCGAACAGCCCGAGCTTCCGAGCCGCCCATGGCAATGTCGGGCCCTGGATGGCGGTGAAGACGATGACGAACACCAACACGATGTCGAACAGGAAGTTCGCGCTGGGAATGGCAGCGGCCAGCGGAACGGTGGCCAGAATGATCGGCACCGCACCACGCAGTCCTGCCCAGCTGAGGAAGGCTTGTTCCCGCCATGGGATCTTGAACCAGACCCCGCAGGAGATCACCGAGATGGGACGCACCACGAAGGTGAGCCACAACCCGGCTCCGATCCCCACCAGTACTTCGTGCCAGCTGACCCTGCTGGTGTCGGCCAGCAGACCCAGCATCACGAACAGACCGATCTGGGCGATCCACCCCACACCTTCGGCGAAGGAACGGACAGCGTGGCGGTGCGGCAATCGACCGTTGCCCAGCATCACCGAACACACGTAGACGGCTGCGAAGCCCGAGACGTGGATCTGCACACCCAACCCATAGGCCGTGATCGCCCAGGCCAGTGCAGCCAACGGGTACAACCCTGAGGCAGGGAGTGCGATTCTGCGCATCACGAACACTGACACCACACCGACCAGCAGCCCGAGAGCGACTCCGCCGACCAGCTCCAGCGCGATCAAACCGACCAACCCCGCGACGCCGCCGTGTGGTGGATTACCCAGCGCCATTTCCGTCATGGCCGCCACCAGCAGCACTGTGGGTGCGTCGTTGACGCCCGATTCTGCCTCCAGGGAGGCGCTCACTCGGGACGGCAGCGGCAGCCCCCGCAACACCGAAAAGACAGCAGCGGAATCGGTGGGCGCAGTGATGGCTCCCAGCAGGATGGCCACTCTCAGGTCAAGATTCAGCACAACGACCCCGAACAGCGCCATCAGACCGACGCTGATCGTGATGCCGAGGGTGGCGAGCAGACCGGCCAGCCCGAGCGCCGGTTTGATGTCACGCCACTTGGTGGACAATCCGCCTTCAGCGAGGATCAGCACCAAAGCGGCGAAGCCGAGCGCGTGTGCCATCTCGGCGTCGGTGAACCGTAGACCGAGCCCCGAATTGCCGATCGCGATGCCCACCAACAGGAAGAGCAACAGCGCAGGAAGTCCCAATCGAGTGGACAACCGGGCGGCGAAGATGGCCACCAGACCCACCACGGCACCGATCAGCATCGCGAGATCGAGGGCCTCCATCACCCGATTGTTCCAGACAGCGGCCAGATAACGGCCGAAGCGATCGTTCACGGACATCCGCAGCCGAAGGGAATCCAGCCACGCAACCTATCGACTCGTCACTCGGGTTCCACACCGGCACGGTCTTGAAGAGCTGCTCCCCCGGATCCTCAGGGAACCCCACCCGGCCCCGCCACCTCCTGACCGAACCCGGCATGGGATACCGGTTCATGCCCTGACGGTACGACTCGCTCCGAGTCGTCAACGCCACCACCGGGAGCTCCGGCGCGAGCTGACGATCAACCCAGAACGCGACCACCAACCCCGGACATGAAAACTCCCGAACCCTCGCAGTGCAGGTTCGGGAGTTTCCGATGTCCTGAGACATCACACGGCGGTGACGGAGGGATTTGAACCCTCGGTGGCTTTCACCACACTCGCTTTCGAGGCGAGCTCTTTCGGCCGCTCAGACACGTCACCGCGAGCTAGAATAGTGGCTCGCTCGCTCGGGGGCCAATCGCGTCGAGGGCTCAGACGCCTCGGAAGAATTTGCGCAGGATCGCTGCACACTCCTCCGCGCGAACCCCGGAGGTGACCTGGGGCCGATGATTCAGCCGCGGATCACGAACCACGTCCCACAACGACGAGACGGCTCCTGCCTTCTCGTCGAAGGCGCCGAACACCAGATGATCAACGCGCGACAGCACGACTGCCCCAGCGCACATCGTGCACGGCTCCAGTGTGACGACCAAGGTGCAGCCTTTCAGTCGCCAGGTGCCCAACGCCTGCGAGGCCCGCCGCAGTGCGAGCACCTCGGCGTGCGCTGTGGCGTCACCGGTCAGCTCGCGTTCATTCCCGGCGGTGGCCAACACGTCACCGTCCGGGCCCAGCACCACGGCACCGATCGGGGCATCACCGTGTTCGACGGCCTGCTCGGCCAGATTCAGGGCCAACGTCATGGCGTCGTCCCAGATCGTCGGCATGTCAGTGACGGTGCGGGGTGCTGAGCGCCTTCTCGTACTCGCGGGTGAAGCGCAGACGCTTGACGATCCGTGCGAGGAGTTCGTCGGAATCCTCGTCAAGGTTTCCGGCGATGCTCTCCATGTTGATCTCGCTCAGGCCTTGGTCGGCCAAGATGCCCAGATCGCCGGTGGGTTCCGAGTCGTCATCAGGATCGGGGATGTCCTCGCCCAGGAAGTAGACGGCGTCGCGGGCAATCGGCCAGTCGTTCGCGGCGACCGCGTCGCTCAGCAACACCTGCACGGTTCGACCACGCACCCGACACACCACGAAGAACTCACCGGCGATCGAGACCAGTCCGGTTGCGCCAGCATCCCCGGGGATGCGACGCAGTGACGCGATCAGCTCGTCCAGGTCGTTGGCCAGCTCCGGCGCCATCGACATGGCGACAGGTTGACCATCCTCCCGGTAGAGCGCTACGACCAGATCGATTTCTTCCCACGACGCGTCCTCAGGCTCGTCATCATCATCTTCATCGTCGTCGTCATCTTCATCATCATCTTCATCATCATCGTCGTCGTCGGTGTCGTCCTCGTCGGTGTCGTCGTCATCCGAATCATCACCGGAGTCAAACTCGTCGATGTCGTCCTCAAACAACTCATCACGCTCGTCATCCTCGGCGTCGAAATCTGCCTCATCGCTGAACTGGCTCACAGCATCCCCCTCGCCTCGGTCGTCCACGTCTCATAGTCTCAGATGTTGCCGAATCCTGCGCGCCAGTATCCAGCGCCGACTACCGGAGCACCATACATCGGCCCCTTGGGCAGCTATCCTCACCCCCCACCCTCGGCTCTGCGCGGAATGTGCCAAGGTGTCGTTTGTGAAGCTCCGTGTCGTGGATCACCCCCTGATTGCCGCCAAGCTGTCGATGCTGCGCCAAGTCACCACCAGCAGTCCGGTATTCAGAGCGCTGGTCGAAGAACTGGTGACCCTGCTCGCCTACGAAGCCACCCGCGAGGTGCGGGTGGAGGCCCACCCGATCACCACGCCGGTGTCGACGACTGTAGGCACCCGGCTCAGTCATCCGCGCCCTTTGGTCGTTCCGATCCTGCGAGCCGGGCTCGGCATGCTTGAAGGCATGATGCGGCTGATGCCCTCTGCGGAAGTCGGTTTCGTGGGAATGGTGCGTGACGAAGAAACCTTGGAGCCGTTCACCTACGCTGAGCGATTGCCCAAGGACCTGTCCGGACGGCAGTGCTACGTTCTCGATCCGATGCTGGCCACCGGTGGTTCACTGGGTGGCACTGTGAAGTTCCTGGTGGAACGCGGCGCCGATCACATCACCTGCATCTGTCTGCTGGCAGCACCCGAAGGGATCGAGAACTTCGACCGCCTGATGACCGATCTCGGCGTTCCCTGCACTCTGGTGGTGGCGGCGGTCGACGAGCGACTCAACGAGCGCGGCTACATCGTCCCCGGGCTGGGCGATGCCGGCGACCGGCTGTACGGGCTCGCTGACTGATGTCAGGCCGGCTTGGCCAGCTCGTCCACCAGTTCCGCGTGGGGCAGGTCGAGCAGTGACGCTGCCGGGACGATCAGCTTCGATGCCCTGATCCCCGATCCGATGCACACCAGCAACTGACTGGCGACCTCCTCGTCGATCCAGATCGGCAGATCCTCCGGCAGCCCGACGGGCGTGATGCCGCCGTACTCCATTCCGGTGTGTTCGACGGCCCAGTCCATCGGAGCAAAGGACGCCTTGCGGGCCTCCAGCCTGCGGCGCACCACCGAGTTGACGTCCACCCGGTGCGTCGCGAGCGTCATGCAGGCTGCACTACGTTCCACATCGCCGCGTCGCCCGGTGACGATGACACAATTCGCAGACAACTTCAACGGGATGCCGTAAGCCTCGACCAGAGCAGCCGTCTCCGCCAGTTCGGGATCGATCCGGAACACCCGGGCATCGGGGATCAGGTGGATCATGTCGACGACCGGCGGCGCCAACAACTCCGGATGATCGGCCGCAGGAAAGGTCTCAAGGTGATCGAACATGGCGCCATGCTACGCAGACTGACCCCCGCCCCACACGTCCGGGCTCACTCTGCGGGCGCCTCAAGGTGACCTTGAGGGTTTCCAGCAATCCGGCGGGGCGACGTTTCCCCGATAGGTCGGTCAGATGAGCGCCCTACCGGCTGTGGGACGGGGACGTTTCCCCGACAAGTCGGTCACACGGGCGCCCTCCCGACAGTGGGACGGGACGTTTTCCCGAGATCTCGGCAAGATGACGGGATTCTCGCCCGCTGAGTGGCTATTTGACCGAGAACACGGGAAAACGATCCAATCCGAGACCAAGCAGCACATGGTTCACGCAGCAGGCCTCACGATGTGCACACCAGGTCTGTAAGGACTCCGTAACCGGTGCGTCATGGCCGCCGGGGGTCCAGCGCGGTTGACTTTTTACAGGCCGATCAGAGAGATCGGCAGACAAAGGAGAGGTTCCATGCGCATTCGTAAGGCAGCAATGGCGGCGTCGGTCGGCGGCGCCCTGATGGTCCTGGCAGCAGGTGTCACCCCCGCGGCGGCCGGCGTGACCGGGCCCGCCTTCTACGTCGACGGGACGGCGTACCGGACCGTGGCGACTCCCACCGACCTCAGCAGAACGGGGGGCCCGGACAAGTCGTTCGACGTGATCTATGACTTCGGCGGCAACCAGATGAACGTGGCCACGGCCGCCCCCGGGGATCGCGACTACAACGGTGGGCGCTGGCGGGTGCACGCCTTGGCCTTCCCAGCCATGAACGGCTACCAGGCCGCGGTTGCCTCAGGCGACATGAACGGGAACGGTGTCTTGGACTCCGACGCCGAGCTGAACGCGGCGCTGTCGGCTGGGACCGCGGCGGACAACGGCGTGGTCAAGAGCTTCGAATGCCCGGTGATCCCGCTGCCACGCGGCCACCACTGACCCAAGGCTGAAAGGCAGTCCGAAGAGGTCGGCGCAGGCCTCCGTGCCGGTGGTGCAGCTGCGGCGCGAAGGCCTGCGTCTACGCGAGTGCCGGTCCAAGCGGTCCCGGGCGGTGGCTGGCTACGCCCGGCTGCTTCAACTCGACGAAGATGACGTGAGTGTCGCTGTTTCCGATGTTGTGTCCAGCGTGAATTTGAGCCGGAAGCCATCCGGTCGTTCCGGCCTCGATCTCCACGTCCCGACTGTCGCCATCGGCGCCGTACAGCCGCCTGCGGAAGCTGCTCAGGGTGTACATGACGCTGTCGGGATGCGCGTGTTCGGTGGTCTGATCACCCGGGTGGTCCAGGTACTCAAGCACGCGCACGCGGTCATTCTCGAAAGCCACCTTGTACTTGTCCGGATCGGAGTGGGTGGGATCGTCGCTCATCGAAGGCTCCTTCGGCGAACTGCCGGGTGACTTTTGAGAGTCTGAATGGATTCAGACTTTATAGAGTGATACTCTATCCAGCGATGACTGATCCCGTCAAGGGCACGACCGAAGCCGGACGGCGCCGTGAAGAGCGTGCACGCGAGACCCGCGCGCGCATCACCGACGCAGCGTTGCGGTTGTTCCTCGACCGTGGGTACGTCGCCACCACCGTTGAGGCAATCGCCGCCGAAGCGGGTGTCGCGCCGGCAACCGTGTACCAAGCGTTCGGCACGAAGCACGCGGTCCTGGCCCGCGCCCTCGACGCCACCATCGTCGGCGACCTCGCACCAGTCAGGCTGCTTGACCGCGACTGGGTTCAAGCCACTCGCCGGGAACCCAGCGCCAAGCGCCGCCTCGCGGCCGTCGTGCAGCGGGCGGCGCTTGTCGCAGCCAGGACAGCGGCTCTCAAGGAAGTGATGCGTGACGCCGCCGCCACCGACCCGAGCCTGCGCGATCTGATTCGCGAAGACCACGACCGGCGGCGCCAGACCCAACGCGCACTCGCCGAGATCGCCGCCGACGGTGAACTCCGACCGGGAATGACCGTCGACCGCGCCGCCAACACGTTCTTCCTCCTCGTGAGCAGCAGCAACTACCAGGTCGCAACCGAGATTCTCGGCTGGAGCCACGACGAGTGGCAGGAGTGGCTGGTCGGCATCCTCAGCAGCGAGTTCTTCGGCGAACGCTAGATCGACAAACTGCCAGCCGCTGGAGCCGGAGCATGTGCGCGAGGCGGCTTGGGGGGCTGCCAACTGCCGAGCGGTTGTGGGCCTGCTCAGTAATAGTAGGGAAAGCGGCTCCAGTCGGCGGGGCGCTTCTCCAGGAATGAGTCCCGACCCTCTACCGCCTCGTCGGTCATGTAGGCGAGCCGAGTGGTCTCACCTGCGAATATCTGTTGTCCGACCAGGCCGTCGTCGATCGCGTTGAATGCGAACTTCAGCATCCGCTGGGCAGTCGGAGACTTTGAGCAGACTGCAGCCGCCCAGTCCAGACCGACGGTCTCCAACTCCGCGTGCGGCACGACTCGGTTGACGGTGCCCATCTCGAAGCCACGCTGGGCGTCATAGGTCTCGCCCAGAAAGAAGATCTCCCGTGCCACCTTCTGGCCGACCTGACGCGCCAGATACGCCGACCCGAAACCGGCGTCGAACGAGCCGACGTCCGCGTCGGTCTGCTTGAAGCGGGCATGTTCCGCCGAGGCAAGCGTCATGTCACACACGACGTGCAGCGAGTGACCACCACCAGCTGCCCAGCCGTTGACCAAGGCGATCACCACCTTGGGCATGAACCTGATCAATCGCTGCACCTCGAGAATGTGCAGCCGTCCCAGCTTGGCGGCGTCGATGGGATCGGGTGCGGCACCTCCCGTGTTGGGTCCTCCGCCACCCGTCTCATACTGGTACCCGGCTCGTCCCCGGATCCGCTGGTCACCACCGGAGCAGAAGGCCCAGCCACCGTCCTTTTCGGACGGGCCGTTGCCGGTGATGAGCACACAGCCAACATCGGCTGACACCCGGGCATCTTCCAGGGCGGCATACAACTCGTCCACGGTGTGAGGCCGGAAGGCGTTGCGCACCTCGGGACGGTTGAAACCGATCCGCACGGCTGGCACGTCCTTGGCGCGGTGGTAAGTGATGTCGGTGAAGTCGAATCCCGCCACCTCTTTCCACAATTGCGGCTGGAAGGGATTGTCACTCATGGTGTTCAATCCAGCGAAGCTGCTGCGCGCACCCGACGCGCGACCTCGGGGGTGTTGGTGATGACGGCGTCGACCCCCAGGCCGAACAACCACGCCAGCTCCTGCTCGTCGTCGACGGTCCAGGGATGAACCTTGATCCCGGCATCGTGGCAGCTGTCCACCATGCCGGGCGCGGCCAGGACCTGCCGCGGTGGATGCAGCGCCTGCGCACCGAAATCGATCGCGTACCGCCACGGATCCCACAGCGCCTCGCCGTACAGCAGACCGATCGGCGACGACGTGCCTGTGGCCTGCATCTCGCGCAGCGTGTAGTGGTTGAAGGACGAGTAGACCACCCGGTCGGCCATCCCCCACGAGCGCACCTGCTCAAACACCTGCTGCGCCAGCCCCGGATACAGTTGCGCAGTCGTCTTGAGCTCGATGTTGATCACCGCGCCCGTTCCGTGCAGCAGGTCCAGCACGTCCTCCAGCGTGGGCAGCCGCACCCCGCTGGCGAAGCGGCTCATCTGGTTCCCGAAGTTGTGCCGACGCAGTTCAGCCAGAGTTGAGTGAGCAATGCTCCCCTTGCCGGTGCTGGTGCGATCAATGGTCTCGTCGTGGCACACCACCACGTGTCCGTCGCTGGTTCGCTGGACATCCAGTTCGACCCCGTCAGCACCCATCTGCATGGCGGCACTGAACGCTTCGACGGTGTTCTCCGGTGCGACCGCATTGGCCCCGCGGTGGGCCCAGATCTGTGCCATCGCTGCACCTCTCGGCGTGCCGGTCGGATGCCACCAGACCTTGGTGACACATTGCTCGGAAATCCGCCCCCACGTCGCCAAGAGTGGGCCACCTGAGGACGTCTTGTCACCAGACGAACCCGGGAGCGAAGTCCCGCACTTCCAGGCTGGCAAGTGACTGCCCCGAGCGTTCCTCCTTCGACAGCGTAACGGACCGGCTCGGGTGACACGGAGGCGCCGAGCAGCGCTCCTTCACATCCAGCCTTCACAATCTGTAAACTTCGGTCCATGCGTGTATCGGCAATTGGCTGTGGGCACCTTCTGGCGTGGAATCCCGAATCCTTGGGCAGAGGTCGACCGCGGCCCCGAGCTGCTCTCTGTCAATCCAGCGGCAGCCGAGCAGCGGAAGCGACGACCTGACTTGATAGTTCCGCGGAGACTGGAAGAAGCGGCCGCCGGTACCCACGTCGCCGCGATATTGACCCCGTGGCAGCGCTACGTCGATCTGGTCCCGACGAAAGCACTGGGTCTCGTCGCGGAGGCAAACGTGACCGACGGCCGAGACGTTCCGATCCCAAGCGATGGGTCGACGCGGGATGGACCAACGACGGCGCGAGTCGCAGCGTCCCCGCATGGTGAACCACGGCATGCCAAATAGTCAGGACCACGTCGAAGCCACAGCCGTCGCGATCGCGGTAGTCACCTACCGCCGCGTCGATCCGCTCAGTCGGTTGCTGGTGTCCCTGCAAGCCCAAGTTCTCGAAAGCCACTACGTGTGCCGCATCGTGGTTGTCGACAACGATCCCGACGGCTCCGCGGCCGAAGCGGTCATCGAATCAACCGGCCCGCACCCGGTCACGTGGGTTCTGGAGCGGGACCCGGGGATACCCGCTGCACGCCAGCGCTCAGTGGAGCTTACCCGCCGCGACGATTTGGTCGTGTTCATCGACGACGATGAGCAGGCTCCTGATGGATGGCTCTGCCGTCTGCTGGCCACTATGGACACCACTGGCGCCGATGTAGTGACCGGCCCAGTCCAGGGAATCTTGCCTCCGGGCGCACCCCGCTGGGCTCACTACTCCGATGTGTACTCGAGCGTTGGCAAGCACCGCACAGGCGCGAAGCTCTCCAAGGCCTACACCAACAACACCGTCGTGCGACGCAGGGTCCTGGACACGATCACGCCGGCATTTCATGATTCCTTCCGATTCACCGGCTCTAGTGACCTGCACTTTTTCCTTCGGGTCGCCAAGGCCGGCTTCACAATTGTGTGGGATGACGAGGCCGTCGTGACTGAATACGTGCCCGAAGCGCGACTCACCTTGGGTTGGTTGCTGCGTCGTGCGTTCCGCTCCGGAGCCGGGGACTCAATCAGTCGACGACTGATTTCGCCAACAAAACTGGGGTTCCTCGTATCGCTCGGACTGGCCATCGCACGAGTGCTGAACGGCCTGCTGCTCATCCTCGCCGGACTGGCGAGCCCCAGACTGCGAATACGGGGTATTCGACGTGTGGCATCGGGTATCGGGTCATTTGCAGGCTTGGTCGGCGTCAATTACGAAGAGTATCGCCGGATGGATTCCACGGCTCGGGAAGACGCCAGCCCTACACAGTGACGTGATCGACAGGATCGCCATACATGACGACCTGGCTCATCTTCTTGCCCAAGAGTTCGCGATCCTGAATCGGCCAGGTGTGTGCGTCCGGCGAAGCAGAACGCCGTGAGATGTAATTGAAACGATCCCCCGAATACACTTTGCCGCCGTCGCGGGCAACTTTCTCGAGGAAGGTGGTGTCCACTCGCCGCGGCAGGTTTTCGAACTGGAGTTGGGCCGCCATCTGCCGCTCTGTGACAATCGTTCCTCCCTGGACAAGTTTCACGTAACGATGCTCGGATTCGGCAAAGCGCAGCAATGTCACGTTCGGCCCCTGCAGGTGAACGTAGTGGGCCCACTTGCCGACAACCGCAGCATCGGTCCACAGGAAGGAACGCACCAGATCAGTCAGGTAGTTGGCCCCGTAGTAGTTGTCGTCATCCATCTTCGCCACATACCTACCTCCGGCACACTCAACTCCCAGATTCAACAGCGCACCCAGAGTCAGTGACGACTCAGCCGGGCGCACGACGAGGCGCTCGATACCCAGCTCACGGGCCTTGGCTTCCAACTCACGCTGGTCCGGTTCGAAACCATGCGTGATCAGTACCAGCTCGATCTGTTCATGCCGCTGTCTGGACATGAAGTCCAGGATGTTGTCCACCTGATGAGGTCGAACCGTCGGCACGATGGCTGACACCGAATCGTCATGCTGAACAGCCTCGCTGCTCACCTCGGCAGCTTCCAGGACTGTGTCCACACGATGACGGTAGAGATGAGAATCGAACACCCTCCGGTGAGCGAGTAAACCTGTGCGATCACGCACGTCAGCGCTTCGAGTCAATAGCCTGAGGGCGAGTGTCGCCTCATCGCCGGAGTCTACGACCGAAACCGTCTCGCCGAAGAAGGGTTCAATGGCTGCCGAGGGACCAGACACGACGGGGGTCTGCGCTGCGGACAGCTCGAACAGGCGGCGGGCACACATGGTGGGCGAATTCGTGACCGAATTGACGTTCAGGAACACCTTGTAGGAGGTGTAGGCGGCCAACATTTTCTCGTAGGGCAGCGAACCCACCACATGTTCGCGAAGATGCGCCGGAAACGTGTACCTGTCGTCATCGCTCAGCACCCGGCTGTATATGTCCAGACCGAATTCCTTCGCTGCGTCCAGCAGATATTCGGTCTGTCGGCGTCGATCAGGATACTTGTCTCGCAGATACGTTCCGGCGAAAGCCACCGCTCGGGAACGCCCCTCACCTCTGCGAACGGGATTGTGGATTCGAGGCTGGGCCGCGAATGGCAACAGTCCCACTCGCTCGTGCCCGAGGTCTTTCTTGTAGTCGGGGATTCTGTCGGCGTCAACGGTGAAGACCTGATCGAAGAGCGCAGCAGTCGCTATGAATCGTTCATAGTTCGGCGGGTCTTCCTTGTTCCAGAACACCGTGGGGATCTCACGGTCGCGGCACCACTGGACGACGTCGGCGATCACCTGTCGAGCAGGGTCCCCGGGCTTGCGAGGCATCCACCAATTGCCTTCGCCCTTCCACACCGACTCAGCGAAGAACAGATCCGGTTGGTGTTCCTCCATCAGCCGTCTCCAGTTGCTCGGCGTGATCTGTACCTGATTCCATTCATAGGAGAAGGCCAGCGCTGAGAAGCTGTCCAGAATGACGGCGACCCGCAGACCTGGACGGCTGATGGGACCGGAAGGAATTTCATAGCTCGGCAACAGCACCGAGCAGTCCGCTGCATGTGCCGGCTCCTGCCCGGGCTGCAACACGTCGGCGCCTCTCGGCTTGTCCCTCCATTGATCAGCACGACGCCTGAGCTTCCGGACGGCACGCGAAGCATAGGCCTTGACCTTCGCGGGGTCGTGGACGATGTCCTTGGCGACACGCTGAAGACGAGGGGAAAGACGTGTGTTCACGAGCACCAACCTAGCTCGCCTGATCGGCATCCGGGTCCGGACCCTGCGGAGCGTCCTCGGGACCGGAGCCGAGCAGGTCTCGGTAGGCTCGGTCAACCACAGCGACCACTGTGTTCCAGTCCCCATTGGCTCGAACCCATTGCCTACCAGCTTGGCCCATCTGCGCTCGCAGCTCCGGATCGTCAAGGTATCGCCTGAGCTGTTCACGCAAGCTGTCGGCGTCACCCTTGCGGAACACCAATCCGGTGACTCCGGGTTGAACGATCTCGGTCAGTGCAGCCACATCGGACACGAGCATTGCTCTGGCCATAGCCATCGCTTCGAAGGGTTTGATCGGACTGATCAATTCGCATGCAGGCAGTGGAAGCCGCGGGAAAGGCATGATGTCGAAGATCGACAGATAGCGGTTGACTTCTTCATAGGGAACCCGCCCGGTGAAGGTCACCACGTCGTTCAGATCGAGGTCATCGGCGATCTCCTCCAATG